>DIAL01000101.1:1340-20829 GCA_002414705.1 Flavobacteriaceae bacterium UBA5079 | reverse complement strand
TAGCGCAACCTCAAGGCGAACTCGTTTTTACAAACACATTCTTACAACAATATGTATTAACTCCAGGAAATGATGCTAATGATAATATTGGTGTTGTATTTACATGGAATCCTGCTAGTTTTGATGTTCCAACAAATGTATCTTATGAAATTCAAAATTCTATTTTAGGCGATTTTTCAGATGCAACCGTTGTTAGCGAAACAACTTCAGACACAAACCTAACCTTATCTATTGGAAAATTAAAAGAACTTGCTGAATTAGCTGGTCTTGATAATGATTCTGGTAGCCCTGAACCAGACACAGGCATGCTACACTTTAGAGTTCGTGCTTTTGTAGGTGATGCTATTTCTACAACGGAATCTTTTTCACCAGAACAAACTATTACTGTTTTTCTACCTGAAGCAACCACAGGTGGTGGATCAGGAATTGAAATAGCTACTTGGGGAGTTGTTGGAAGTGGTTACAATAATTGGGGTGCTTTTACTGATGGTGAATTTTACACAACTAGCCAAGCAGGTGTTATTGTTTCTTATGTAACATTAATTGATGGTGAAATTAAATTCCGTGAAAATAATGCATGGGATAGCGATTTAGGAGATAATGATACAGATGGAACCTTAGAAGCTGGAGGGTCAAATATTCCAGTAACAGCGGGTAATTATAAAATTACTATCAACTTAAACGATAACACATACACAATGGAAGAATTTTCTTGGGGTGTTGTAGGTGATGGTTATAATGATTGGGGAGCTACTCCAGATGCTAAATTTTATTATGACTATACAACTGACACCTTTAAAGTAGGTGTGAGATTATTAACAGGTCAGATTAAATTTAGACAAAACAACCAATGGACAACCGACTTCGGTGATACAGGTGCTGATGGCACGCTTGAACAAGGAGGAGACAACATTAATGTTACCGCAGGACACTATTTAATTACTTTAGATTTTAATAATAGTGTTTATTCTATTGTTGAAGATGATATTTTAGGTGTTGTTGGTGGTGCATACAATGATTGGGGAGCAACTGCCGATTTTTCTTTAACTGAAGTACAACCTGATATTCTTGTAGGTGATATTGTTACCTTAATTGACGGTCAAATTAAATTCCGTTACAATAATGCATGGGATAACGACTTTGGTGACAGTGGAGCAGATGGAACATTAGATGCTGGTGGTGACAATATAGATGTTACTGCAGGCAAGTACAGAGTAAGACTTGATTTAGTTGCTGGAACATACCAACTTAATTTAGTTCAATAGTAAACACATTAAAAAAAGGGGCTGATATTTTAATCAGCCCCTTTTTAAATTAAAATAAGTTATGAAAAAATTTTACTTCATATTAATAACGCTTTTTGTTTCAAAATTAGCTTTAGCTCAAGTAACGGTTTCTCCCAATCCATTTGAAATAAATGAATCTATTACAATTACAGTCAATCTTAATAGTAATGCAACAAATTGTAACGGTTTAAATAATCCGAGTAAAATTTATGCCCATTTAGGCCTTGGAACCGACGGGAATGAATATGGAACAAGTGTAGTAGGAAATTGGGGACAAGATGATGGTGTTGGCGAAATGACCAATAATGGAAATGGAATGTGGAGTTTAACCTTAACACCAAATACTTATTTTGGTCTTACACCCCAACAAGAACAAAACATAACTAAAATGGGTATGGTTTTTAGAAATGCCGATGGGACTCAAGAACTTAAAGCTACAGGTTGCTCTAATTTTATTTTTGATGTTGGAACCTTTCAAGTTGCATTAGCAAATCCAACTTCTAACTCGACAACCATTTTAAATTTAAACCAAGATTTTCAAATAAACGCTAGTAATATTGGTGGTAATGCAAATTATATTTTGAAAGCAAACGGCACAACAATTAATACACAAAATAATACAGCTAGTTATTCTTTCACAGATACGAATGTTACCACAAATAAAAATTATCAATTAGAAGTATCTCTAAATGGTAGTATAATTATTAAAAGCTTCAGAGTACTTGTAGATCCAGGTTCACAAATTGCTATTATGCCAACAACTTATCAAGATGGTATAACATATTTAAGCGATACAGAAGCTGTTTTAGTGCTATATGCAACTGCCAAAGATTTTGTTTATGTTGCTGGTAGTTTTAATGGTTATCAGCCTACTTCAGCCTATGCTATGAAGAAAGATCCAACACGAAATAATAAATTCTGGATTACGCTTACTGGTCTAACACCAGGACAAATTGAAACCTACCAATATTGGGTTGTAGATAAGACACCTCTAGGTAATTCTCCAGCAGTTGTTAAAACTGCCGACCCATATTCCACATTAGTTTTATCACCTTTTGATGACCCTGGAATACCTTCAAACTCCTATCCTAATTTACCAAGCTATCCGGAAGGACAGGAACGTGAAGTAACAGTATTGCAAACAGGGCAAACAGCATATAATTGGCAAGTAACAGATTTTGAAAAGCCAAAGAAAGAAGATTTAGTTATTTACGAAGTACTTATTCGTGATTTTGATACCAACAGAAATTTCCAAGATCTAATTGATAAAATAGATTATTTCAAAAATCTAAATATTAACGCTATTGAATTAATGCCTGTCATGGAATATGAAGGCAATGAAAGTTGGGGCTATAATACAGCTTACCACATGGCTTTAGATAAGTTTTACGGTACAGAAGCAAAATTTAAAGAGTTTGTAGATCTATGCCACGAAAATGGTATCGCAGTTATTTTAGATTTAGCATTAAACCATGCTTTTGGAAGAAATCCTATGGTGCGCATGTGGATGGATGATCCAGATGGTGATGGATGGGGAGGACCAAGTAGTGAAAATCCGTATTTTAACCAAATTGCCACACATAGTTATAGTGTAGGTAATGATTTTGACCATTCTAATCCAAGAACAAAAGATTACACAAAACGTGTTGTTAAACATTGGATTGAAGAATTCCATATTGATGGATTTCGTTGGGATTTAACCAAAGGTTTTACACAAAATTGTTCACCAAGTGATGAAGGGTGTACAAATAGTACACAACCAGACCGTGTTGCTGTTTTAAAGGATTATGCGGATTATAGCTGGAGTTTGGATGACACACATTATGTTATTTTTGAGCATTTAGGTTCTGCTGCAGAAGAAAGGCAATGGGCAGATTATAGACTAGACGAAGGAAAAGGTATCATGCTTTGGGGTAAAATGACCGATCCGTATGCTGTTTTAGCGCGAGGTTATGCTACAGACCCTAACGGTATTAATAATGGCGCAGGCGGAAATCTAACTGGTGTTGGCAGTGATAGTCGTGGATTTGCAGCCAACAGGTTAATTGGTTATGCTGAAAGTCATGATGAAGAACGCGTTTTATATGATGTTATAACTGCAGGAAATACTAATGGTCAAAACGCTCAAACTCTAGAAAATAGAAATAAACGTATGGCTAGCGTTGGTGCAGCACTTTTTTCGGTTCCTGGCCCAAAAATGATTTGGCACTTTGGTGAACTTGGCATGGAAAACTCCATTTTCACGTGTAACAATGGAACTGTTAACGAGCCTGGAGGTAATGATGGCGATTGTAAACTTGATACCAAGCCACAACCACAATGGGTACAAAATTGGGAAACAAATCCAAGCAGAAGTGCTATCTATAACACATGGTCACGATTAATCGCGTTAAAAATAAACGAACCCGTTTTTGAAGGAACTTATTCTATGGAAACAGACAATAACAACCTAAAACAACGTATTACAGTTTTAAATTCAGAATTACCCAGCACTGCGCTAAATAGTGTCATTGTGCTGATAAATTTTGATGTTAATAATCAAAATATCATTCCAAATTTTCCATCTACAGGAACTTGGTTCGATTTAATGGACGAAACAGGAGCGTCATCAATAAATGTTTCTAATGTATCGTCTTCTATATCAGTTCCTGCTGGCGAATTTAGGATTTACGGAAATACCAATAGTACATTAAGTATTACAGATGTGAGTCTTAAAAACACATTTAAAATCTTCCCTAATCCTGTAAAAACAGCATTTAAAATAAATGAAAATATATCAGACTTAGAAGTTTTTGATATGACAGGAAAATTAGTAAGTACCTTCAAAGGTTCTTTTACTAAAAATTCGGCATTCAATATTTCAAACTTAAAAAGTGGTATTTACATCATAAAGACAAAAAATAATTCAGGAATTCAAAAAACCACTAAACTTGTAAAAATCTGATTTATTTTTAATTGATTGATAGCATTTTTCACAAAAAGGTTTGATTAAGAGTCGAACCTTTTTTAATTTTTATTTTTGATAAAATTTATCGCCAATCAATTTAAAATCATATTATAAACGGTAAAATTTGAACGTTTAACGATTTACGAATCAATTAACAGCGGATTATATTCAAAATCAATATCTTGAACATCTTTTCACAATAATCAAATTGGAATTTCAATAATGCTATTTTCGTCAACTTACCGCCTTTTTTCCATAACTTTATTTGTCATGGTTTTTTTTCTTTTTAACATTGGATTTTCTCAAACTTGGACAGAAAAAAATGAAAATGAAAATTATGTAGCAAGGCATGAATTTGGTTTTGTACAGATTGGTGATAAATTTATCATGTTTGGTGGTCGTGAGTCATCACAAAGATTAGATGTTTATGACTACGCTAGTAATACATGGACACAAGGTGGTTTAGCACCAGTTGAATTTAATCACTTTCAAGCGGTTAGTTATGAAGGCTTAATTTGGGTAATTGGTGCATTTAAAACAAATGAGCCAAATCCTGAACAAAATGCAGATTATATTTATATGTATAATCCAGCATCTGAACAATGGATTCAGGGAATGGAAATTCCAGCTTCTCGCAAACGAGGTTCTGCAGGTTTAGCAGTTTATAACAATAAATTTTATGTGGTTGGTGGCAATAATAATGGACATAGTGGTGGTTATGTTTCATATTTTGATGAATTTAATCCAGCAACAGGGGTTTGGACATCCTTAACTAATGCACCACGAGCACGTGACCATTTTCAAGCAGCTATTTTTGGAAACAAACTATATGCCATGGGTGGCAGATTAACTGGTGGTCCTGGAGGTTTGTTTGAGCCTCAAATTCCCGAAGTAGATGTTTACGACTTTTTATCGTCTCAATGGTCAACTTTACCAATTAACCTAAACATACCAAGTCCTAGAGCGGGATTAGGTATAGCTGTCTTTGAAAATAAAATTTTTACAATTGGAGGTGAAACGACATTTAATAGATCAAGTAACGGTCAAGTTGGTATCGTTGAATCATTCAATCCGCTAACAAATACTTGGACAAATCAAAATAGTTTAAGTTTTACAAGACATGGTTTCCAACCTATTGTTTCCGGTACAACTATTTATGTTGCTGGAGGATCTTCAGGTGGAACATCTATTCGTGATATGGAATATTTGGGTACAGATAATGCTTCCGGAACACCAAACGTTAATAGTATATTTACAACAAATGAAACCACAAAAACATTTGAATATGGTCCAGATTTTGGCTCTACAACCATTGATCTTGAATTAGCTAATACAGCTGGAACAACAGGTACATATATCGATAACATTTCCATTTCAGGTTCAGATTATACCTTGGCTGAAAACTACACAAACTTGTTAGTTGGTGCCAACTCAAACATCACCATTCAAGCCATACTTAATAATACAGTACAAAGTTCTAGAAGCGGGACAGTAACAGTAACATACAACAACAATAGCACATTAATTATTGAACTTGAAGGGACACTAAACCCAACATTATCTTTGGATACATTGAACCAAACAGACTTAAACTTTCAACTCTATCCATCCCCTACAAAAAACACGTTTTCTATTAATAAGTCGGTTATAGATTTGAAGATTTATGATCTTTCTGGGAAGCTAATAAAAGAATTTTTAGGAGCATTTAAAGAAAAACATACCTTTAGTGTTTCTGAATTATCGTCAGGACTTTATATAGTGAAAGCTAGTCATACTTTACAAACGCAATTCACAGGTAAATTAATTAAAAAATAAGTCCTTTCTTATACAAAGTACTCAACTTCTAAAAATAATTTCTTAAAATTAATCATAAAAAAAGCTCCAGTTTTCACTGAAGCTTCTCGAGTCGATGTGCGGGCGGGGAGACTCGAACTCCCACACCTTGCGGCACTAGATCCTAAGTCTGGTATATCTTGCACCAATAAAACATAAATTACCTCATTTTCAATGATTTATGTTTTTAATCATTTTATTTAAAGTCAATTAATATCAGTTGATATCAACATTTGTTGTACCTATGTTGTACCCAAAAGTTCTAATAAAGACGTATCTTTAAGGTGAATTTTTGACAAAATGTTGTACCTGATTTGACTTTCGTACTCAAAACAGGTTCATAATGTCAACAAGTGCAAAAATAATTCTTCGTAAAAAGCCCAACTCAAAAGGTCTATATCCTCTTGCTATTAGGATAACTAAAGACCGTCGTTCAACGTATAAACACATAGGTCACTATATCGAACTAGAAGACTGGGACACAAAAAATCTTCAGATAAGGAAATCACATCCAAATGCAGAAAGTCTCAATAATCTTTTGACCTCAAAGCTTTCAGAAGCTAGAAAAGGTTTAATCGTTTTACAGACCAACAATAAGGATGTGACTGCACGTCAAATCAAAAAGGAAATTTATAAACCAACCTCAAAGCTTACTTTCTTCGATTTTGCAGACGAGCATCTTGAAGCTCTGGAAGCAGAAAATAAAATTAATCGCCATTCTACGGATTCAGCTTGGCTCAGTTATATTGAGAAATATTGCAAAGCGCGACACCTTACTTTTCAAGAAATTGATGAGCGTTTCCTCAAAAAGTTCAAAATCTATCTAAAAGGGACTTGCTCGCTTACCGAAACTACTGCTATGAATGTTATGGTTTTAATTCGATTACTTTTTAATCGGGCAATCAAGGATAAAGTAGTAAGTAAAGAACTATATCCGTTTGGGGCAGGTAAATTTAAAATCAAGTTTCCTGAAACTACCAAGACAGGACTTACAGGAAAGGAAATACAAGCGCTTGCTACTGTTTCTGAGCTTACCGATATGGAAAAACATTCTTTGAATGTTTGGCTGTTTAGTTTCTATTTTGCTGGAATGCGCGTATCGGACGTTCTATTTACAAGGTGGTCTAAAATTTATGATGGCAGGTTGCATTATAGAATGGGTAAGAATTCAAAATTACTGTCCTTGAAAATACCTGCACAAGTGGAAAAAATCTTACTGCAATATGTTTCCGATAGAAGAAATGATGATGATTTTATTTTTCCCGAAATGAAGAAAGCCAATTTATCGGATGCTAAGGATATTTATAGAAAGAAGAAAGTGGCAAATAAAAAGTTTAATGACCACTTAAAGAAAATTGCAAAAAGAGCTGGTATTCAGAAAAAAGTCACGATGCATATTGCCCGTCATTCTTTTGGTAATATTGCCGCAGATAATATTCATCCACTAATGCTTCAAAAGCTGTATCGCCATACAGACCTTAAAACTACTATTAACTACCAAGCTAACTTCATCCACAAAGATGCTGATGATGCATTGGATAGTGTTATTAACTTTTGAGAGGTAGTTTTTATCGACAAATAATTTTATGTCGAAACCATAACCTATGAATTTGATAAAAAACGTGATAGATAAATAATTATTAAAACTTTAATCTTACCATAAAATTAGTAGTCAGCCCGAGTGATTCTCTTGATAACTTGTTCGGTGTATTATCTAAACCTATGCGATAGTAATTATTGATAGTGTTTTCTGTATTTAAAGCGTTCCAGACAGATGCACCTATTTCTGTACGTAATCCTTCGGATAATTGAAATTTGTAGAGTAAGGATGCATCTACCCTAAAATAATTAGGTATTCGAGTGTTGTTGGCTGTATCAAAGTTTACTTCATCATCAATAATTTCATTTCCTAGCAAGGGCACAGAGGTTGGTTTTCCTGTTCTATAATTAAACCCAGCTGAGACATTAAGGTTGTTATTTGAATAGGTAGTTCCTAAAGTAAATGAATGGGTTGTATCAAAATTACTCGCAAATTGTATTTCTTCAAGACTTTTAAACTTGTACTCATTGACCATATAAGAATAGCTAAGCCAGCTACTTATATTTTTAAACTGTTTACGGAATAAGACATCAACTCCCATTATATCATAATTTCCGGAAGTCTTCCTAAATTCATATTTTGTTGTGAAGCTTTGGCTTTGTGCTGTAATCCCATCTACCTGTTTGTAATAACCTGTTGCATCTACCAGCCATCCTTTATTAGAATATTGTAAACCTAAAGAGGCCTGTTTGCTTTTTAAAATGGGAATGCTATCATTATCTGCAAGCTGCCATCTTCTTTTTTCCACGCCTAAAAAATCATTTTGAAAGTTAACTATCTGTGAGGTGTTTTGATGTTTAAATTCACCTAAAGCTTCTATTTGAAAATGCTGTCCTAGTTTCTTTCTAATACTTAACCTGGGTTCAATAATAAATTCATTAAACTCATTTATGTAATTTAATCGTACACCAGGCCTTACAGAGAAGTCCTTAGCTTCATTTTGATAATGACTCTGAGCAAAAACAGCGTTCTCCATTAAAACCTCTGAGTCTCTTCTTAAAAATCGTGGCACATCAATATCATTTGTATTGACCACTTTTGCCTCTACAAATTGATATCCTGCTTCTAGGGTTAGATTATCCCATTTGTATGTTCCTTTGAATTTAACTCCTATTTCAAAAACTGTATTTTCTTGTAAAAATCGCTGTTGTTGCAATACATTAGCATTAGTCGCCTGAAGTTTATAGCCTGTGTTATGGGCGTTAAAATGTGTTGTAAATCGGTCATTCCAAACGCGTTTATAACTTAAACCTGCTGCAATACTATTTTGCGAAAGCTGGCTTTGTCTTGTGATTAAATTACCTTCCACAGATGATGTTTCATCAAAGGTTAAATCGTTATCGATAAGAATAAAGTTTACTCTTAATTGGTCTTTTTCTGTAGGACTGTATAACCATCGCAGCGATGTATCGTAAAAACTAAAATCTTGATTAGAATTTATAACACTTTCCACGTTATTTTCTATTTCAGTTTCTTGTATTACCCTATCAAAATAAACATCGTAGGTAGGTGTGCGAATCAAATCATCTACAGACTTGCGCCCAGCAATTTGTACTGATGATTTTTCCCCTAATGGAATGTCGGCAAAAACATCGGCACTAATGAAGTTGACACCTAAACTCCCTTTAAAATCTTGCTGTACTCGGTTGTCCGTTTTCATTTGAATACTACCCGAAACACCATCAGAATAGGAAGCGTCTGTACCATTAGTAATAACCGTAGCTGTTTTTGTTATTTGTGGATTAAAGCTGGAAATTAATCCGAAGAAATGACCCGATTGATACATTTTTATATCATCCCACATTATTAAATTCTGGTCGTGTGAACCGCCTCTAATATTTATGTTAGAAACGGTTTCATCTATACTCAGTACACCAGGAAGTGCCTGTACAGTTTGCAATACATCTGTTTCTATAAGACCTGGAAGCGCAGAAAATTTATTGAAATTTATAGCTGTTGTTCCGTCGCTATTTTTGTCAATGCCTCGAACTAAATATCCTTGTACTACAACGGCTGCAATTTTTTGTTCATCTTCATACATATTTATAGTTGCACATTGCGCTGTATTGAAAAACCTAGCTTTTCGAGTTATAGTTTTAAAACCTAGAAATCGTATTTCAACGTCTTCATCTAGTGACGATACAATAATTTCAAAAAACCCTTTGCTATCACTTATTTTGCTCTCTTTATTTGCCCTTATGGTAGCTCCTTCAAGTACGCTTAATGTCTGAACATCTTGCAAGTAACCACAAATTGTAAATGGTTTTGTAATGGTATAAATTGATGTTCCTATTTTGGTAAATCGTAATGCGGTTTGGGCTTCTAGACGCTTAATACTTTCGGCAAGTGTACGCTTTCGCGAAAGCGGAAACACGGTAATTCCACTTAATAAATCACTTTGATAGTTGAATTGTACTTGGTATTGCGCTGTTAAACTATCGAGCGCGTTTTTAATTGGAATCTTTTCATCCGATGTTTGTGCTTGTGTCTTAAAAGACCAAAAAGCACAACATATAAATATAATATAAGCCCAATTACTCTTTTGCATTCTTAATAACAACCTCGTTTTTTCTATTTATTTCGTAGGTCAAATTAAGACTTTTGGTAGTCGCTTTTAGGGCATTTTCCAAATTACCTAGCTCGAACGCTCCATTAAATAATATAGTGTTGTCTATGGAATCTGTAACGATTTTTACTGTGTAATATTTTTCAATAGCCACAAAAACATCTTTAATACTAGCTTCTTTAAAAACCTTCATATTTTGTAACCACTCAGGCTGTATAACAGCGACATTAAAGGCTTCGGGTTTACCATTAATAACGCGATAGGCGTTACCTGCTGGAAGCTTTGTTGTGGTATTATTATAATTAACCTGAACTAATCCTTCGTAGCAGATAATACTAAAAATACTGTCTTGTGCTTTTACGTTAAACTGCGTTCCTAAAACACTCACGGTACCAAATTCAGTTTTTACATCAAAACGTTTGCCTTTGGCCACTTTAAAGTAAGCCTCTCCTTTTAATTGCACAGTACGTTCTTTAGTCCAATCATCATCAAAATCTAGCTGTGATAATTCATTTAATGTTACCATTGAATTATCTGGAAGCGTGATTTGTTCTGTTTGTGACAATTGGGTTTCAAAAGTGCTATATTGGTCTTTATCTAAAAGAAAATAAAGCCCAAAACCGATTACAAATACAGCTGCAACTTTAAGGAATATATTAGTCCAATTAGTAGTGTTTTTTGGTTCATCGACAATTTCTCTTTCAAGATTTTCAAAAGCAGTAACTTTTGATGGGTTCTGCCCTTTGAATCGTTGTCCTTCTTGGATAATCTCTTTGAGAAAAGCATTATCTTCTAGTGCATCAAAAGCTATTTGCTCTTCTGATGTAAGGTCATTATTCAACCATTTCTCTATAAGGTAGTTTTTATCCATTTACTTCACGTTATATTCTTAAAACAACTTACATCCATAATATCCCATAAATTATTTCAAATTAAAATCTTCTAGCTGTTCTTTTAGAATAGCATAAGCAGCATAAATACGATGCCCAACCACTTTTCTGGTAACACCTATCATATCTGCTATTTCTTGATGTGTTTTACCTTCTATCTTGCTTAATATAAAAGCTTCACGTTGCTCTGGTTTTAGGCTAGATAGTACTTTTTCATATCGTACAAGAAACTGCTGTTTACGCATTACAAACTCAGGCGTTTCATTTGTATATTCCTTGGGCTTTACCTTTTGATAATTAAGTACCACTTTTTGATGCTTTACGTCATTGAGCATCATATTATTTGCAATGGTATATAAATAAGATTTTGCAGTTTGTGTAGTTACTTTGGTACAATTTTCCCACATTTTAATAAAAGCATCTTGTACCTTATCTGATGGGTTTAATAGCGCACCATATTTGTAATAGAGTATGTCACTAAGGCTTTGTGCGTACTTCTCGTATAGTTTGGAAAAAAGTAATTTATCGCAAACATTTTTATGTAAATCTTTAGGCAAATGATTATGTATTTTTCGTTTTTAAAGGTATGCAAAAAAAAATATTTATTTTTTTTTGGGACATTGCCCTTTAAAGTTGTTTTAAGTATATAAGCAGTAACAAAAAGCATCTTCTGTGTGATTTGGTTAAGTGCTTTAAACATATATCAACAAATAAAAAAATGACAATCTTATGAAAACTTTAAAACCTGTATTACTTGCTTTGCTTCTTAGCCTTGCATTTTTTACATCTTGCCTAACGGAAGACGATGCGTCAATTGACCCACCAGTAGAAGAAACACTTCAAGCTAATTCTACTGTAGCTGATTTAATGAGTAGAACCTCGTTTAATGACGGTTCTAACGACAACATTATTGATAACGCTAGCTGCTTTAATGTACAGTTGCCCGTAACAGTAATTGCAAATGGAACTGAGGTTGTTGTTGATTCTGCTAGCGATTACCAAACCATTGAAGACATCTTTGATGCCGATAATAATGATACGGATACTTTAGAAATCGTTTTCCCGATTACGGTAACTTTTGAGGACTACACTACAACGGAAGTTAATTCATATCCAGAATTACTTGCATTAATTGCTCAATGTCCTGATGAAAACTCTGATGATGACGATATAGAGTGTATAGATTTTCAATACCCAATAACCGCATCTATTTTTAATCAAAACAATGAATTAATTGATACTATTGTCATCAATAGTGATTATGATATGCACGAGTTTATCGAAGATTTAGATGACTATGCTGCGGTTACGATTAGCTTTCCTATCACGGTTATTCTTGCTGATGGAAGCACAATGACTATTAACAGTATTTCTGAATTACAAACGGTTATAGTAGACGCAGATGATAGCTGTGATGAAGATGATGATAATGACTATAATGATGATGATTGTGATAATTGTACAACAAACGATTTAGAAGCTCTATTTGCTGATTGTGATGAATGGACTGTTGATGATTTTGAACTTAATGATAATGACATAGAAGACCAATATAATGGGTATGTTTTCAATTTTGAATCGGATGGTACGATTACCGTTACAGAGAACAGTAACACGATAACTGGAACTTGGTCCGTATCTGGCTCAGGAAATAACATCGATTTTGTTATCGATATACCTAGCTTACCAGACTTTAATGGTACTTGGGATTTACACGAAATTGAGCAAGAATCTGGTGAGGTTAAATTTGAACTAGAAATGGGTGAGAATGAACTTGAATTTGAAAGCGATTGTAATGGCTCCACAAGTGGTGATGCTTTAAGTGACGCTTTAACAGCAACTAATAGTACTTGGTTTGTTAGTAATTATACGGATGATGGAAATAATGAAACGAGTGATTTTAATGGCTTTGAGTTTACATTCAATATATCAGGTACAGTCTCTGCTGTAAATGGCGGAACAACCATTGCAGGAACTTGGTCTTCACAAGATAACGCTACAGAATTGTTACTTGATTTTGGAACCAATATGCCACTTGATGAGCTTAATGATGATTGGGATGTAGTCTCAATATCAAATACACAGATAGAACTGCAAGATGTAAGTGGTGGCGGTGGCGGTACAGATACATTAACACTTCAGAAACTTTAAACAAACTAAAAATATAGAGATTATGAAAAAAGTATTTTATTTTGGGCTAGTAATGTTATTAAGCGTCACGCTATTTTCTGCCTGCACATCGGATGATGACAGTAGCTCGGACAATAGCCAGCAAATTGCTCAAATAGAAGGTATAGTAGAAGCTGGTACTTGGCGTATAACCAATTTTAACGATTCGGGTCAAGATGAGACTTCAGATTTTACGGGATATAGTTTCACGTTTGCATCTAACGGTACATTGACAGCATCTAATGAAACTACAACACTAGATGGGACTTGGTCTATAACAAATGATAGTAGTAGCAGTAGTGACGATGATAGTAATGACGATGATGATATTGAATTCAATATCTTTTTCCCTGTACCAGATACAAATGATTTTGAAGACTTGAATGATGATTGGGATATAGTATCTACCTCTGCCACAAAAATTGAACTTATAGATGTAAGTGGTGGTAATGGCGGTACAGATAGACTGACTTTTGAAAAGAATTAATGAAGAAGAAAATGTTTTCTAAAGGTTAAGTTCCCCCTTAACTTTGTCCCAGATTGATTAATAGCAGCCAGTCGTTTCCCCCCAAACGACTGGTTTTTTTTATTCAGAAATTTGATTTGCTATTTTTTATGGTAACTTGAAATAAAACTACATCAATACCTAGATAATTGTCTTTCAAAAGCTTTCAAATGATTTTGTGAAGCTTTCAGCAGATTCGTATAAACAGTTATTAATTTAGAATCATTCGTATTTTCTATTGCTTCCGTTAAATCTTTAATATCCGTAACTTCTATAAGTTTACCTACTTCTAAAGCATCATATTTCGATTTTGAACCTTTTTCAATTAATTCATTATACATTTTTTGTAATTCCTCGTTAAAAAACACACCGTTCTCTTCACTTAATTCATATTCAACATTATTAGTGCCTAAAAGGCTTTCCATCATTTCCATATGGCGTTGCTCACTTTGTTTAATATTATTGAATACTCGTATGTTCCAGGTATTATCTAAAAATTCATAAACATCTCTTGCTAATTTTTCTTCCTCTACCATATACTTCATATCCTTTATCACTTCATCCGAAAGTGACGTGTTTTGCCCATAAAAATTCATTGAAGAAAAGGCTATTATAGTTATGATTATTTTATTAGTTACATTGTTCATGGCTACCGCTTATTATTAGGTTAAACTCTTCTTGCGTTAAATATTGAGGTACATATGTATCTCCAGAGATTTCAATTGTAGAGACGAAACTTCTTAAATGATTACGAGAGCCACATTGTAACATTTCAAAAACTGAAATGACATCTGAATTTGTAGTAGCATCTAAATTACTCTGAAGGTCCATAATGTCTAAATCTTCGATAGTTGCTCCTATATGCAAAGCATTAGTTGTGTTTATAGCTCCGTCAATTACAAATTGATTATATAAATTTTGTAAATCTTGGTTTTCAAATTCGCCCACAGGCAAAATCGTGTAATCTAAATTATACTGAATTAACAGATTTTCTACAGCATTCATATGTGTTTGCTCACTATTCATAATGTTAGTAAACTGATTTATAGTCCACAAACCATCTAAATAAGCATAGGTGTCTCTTGCTAGTTTTTCTTCTTCTAGCATAAAAATTAATGCTGCCTTGTCAGACTCTGTTATCGTTTGACTTACGTTTTCATTATCATTATCGTCATCGGTACATGAACTTAAAAATGTAAGAGACATGATAAATATTAATAATGGAACTGCTCCAAATAATTGTAACTTTTTCATCGTATTTTTTTTGAAATCATAAGTAAATTTCAGGATTAAATACGAATTTTTTGGCTACTTATGTTACACAAGAAGAGTTTAATTTTTAAATGTTTATAAATATTCAATCCTTTATAAATCAAGACATAATAGTTTTTTTAAAGAGTTTATAAGCTTGAAAGTGTGTAAATAATTGTAGTGATTAAAGCTATTAAAAATACAAATACGGAATACAGCAATAGTTTTTGTTTTTTGGAAATCACGATTCCTAAAAAATAAAGGTCATTTATCAATTCATTATATATTGAATTGCCACTATTCATTATTCGCTCAAACTCTTGTTTAAATTCTGTTAGGGTTTGTTTAGAAAAATTATCGGCATATAAAGTTCCTTTGTAACCACTTTTTTTGAAACTTCTCCCAAAATAACGATGTGGAAGCATGCTAAACAAAGCAAATACCATAGATAACATACTACCTATTACTAATATTTTAGTGCCTGCATTTATAGTTAAGGTTCTATTGCTAGTATCTATATAATGAACACCAAAAAGTAAAGAAGTAATAATAGAGTTTACAGTTAAAATAATTCTCGCTTTATTATCCACCATTTTTAATAAATTATAATGGTTTCTAGATAGCGTTCTAAAAAGCGTCTGAACACCACGCGAATCGTATTTTTTTAACTTTTCTTGGCTTAAATTAAAACTATTGTCGTTTTTAGCATCATCTTCCATTTTTACAAATTTATATTTTACATAATTGCTTCACTTCATCTAAAACACGATGTATTCTTACTTCTGAAATACCAATATTTTTCATTACTTTTATTGCTTTAGCCAACTCTTTTACTAAAACAACATCCTTTTCTATAAGCTGATGCTTTTCTTTTTTAGTTAATGTTGTTAAGGCAGTTACAGGGTATAAAGCTAAGGTGTCAATATTTGCTTTTAGCCCATTATTTTTTGGATAATCCCAACTCAACAAAGTTAAACCTACACATTTTCCATAATTTATGGCATCTATTGTAAATCTCGTATTAGTTACAAGCCAACCTTGTTTTAAATGTGTTTTATGATTTGAATTTGTATTCCATTGTTTTTGAATATCTAAAAATCTGGAATTAATGTACAATGGTACTTTTACGTTGCTTGCAGCTTTAGCATCTGAATGAAATTTACATTCTATGGCATAGACATTTCCATCTTTTTCTGCTAACACATCAATTTCGTGAGTGACACATTCGCCATTTAAAATGACACTAACATTAGTTTTATATCCTTTCTCTTTTAATAACGCCCCAACCAATCGCTCAAAAGGATAACCTGTTGGACCTAAATCGAACAACGCACGTTTTAAACTGTAACGCGAAGCTGATATTCTGTTTTGCTTCTTTAGTAAAGCAAAAGCTTTCTTGTATATTTCGTTTGATGAAATACCATCATAAATATCCGGTTGAATTCTTTGCACTATAGTTTCAACCAATTCTTTGCAAGCGCCTGTAGATTGTAGAGAATGTTTTAGTTTTTCGAAAGAAAAAAGTTCCGTTTCCCCATTAACTTTTTTTATATAAACTTGTTTTTCCATACTATTCTTGGTTTTAAAATCTCAGAATTTCCGTCATTATACCAAACCGAATGACAGATATTTGATGTTCAAAATAAATATTGTAATAATCCATACCATGATAAAACTGAACAAACAACCCAATATCTTCTAAAAACTTTGGATGATAATAAAAGGTAAGACTAGCATTAAACCTATCTAAATCAAAAACGTCCAAGTCATTATAATTATCAAGCATTAATGTTGCTTCTGCTTTCAAAGAAAAATTGGCTCTTTCGGTATTATCTTCATTTAGAGGAAACTTAAATGATGTGAATGAGTTATGCCATCTTAAGCCACTATACTTACCCTGTAATTCTTGAAGCATCCAACTTTTTGGATGAACTTCTATAGAACTTTTTATGGTTTTAATGGCTTTTAGCCTGTTGCTATACGATGTTTTAAGAAACCCAAGTTCAAAGAAATTAGTAGCAAAATTCCCTGATTCTAAGTTGACTGTGTTGTCTTCATTGTAAAAATTGCCATCCTGTCCATTAGAATGGTGTGCAATTTTACTGAATAATACCAAACAGTTCAATGCCTTTTTCTGATTAGCAAGATAATATACTGCTACCTGCGGAATATAACTTGGTGTACGAACAGGATACGATTCTTCATTATACATCCTGATGGTAATTTGAGGTGTTAAAGCAGCCATTAATTTAGAATCTTTTCGCTCTCTAACCACAAATGACGGATTTACATTTGCTTCGAACATTAAAGGTTCAATATTCCCAATATCTGTTGGGAAGGTTATATAACTATCTGTTTGATTAATTAGAGCTATTTTGAACAAATCGAGCTGTGGTAATGTATCCAAATCTTTTTGCGAAAAAACACAATACGTAGACCATAAAAATAAAATTAAGATGTACGCTTTTGTTTTCATTTCGTTAGTTACTATAATTTTGTATTTATTAAGCTTTAGTGCTTTTTAATCTTGGTCTTTGAGCCACTTATAATTCTTGAAATAATTCCTTTTTGATTTGTAAACTCTGCTATTAGCACACCTGCCAAGTGAATGGCTATAAATGCTATTAGGTAGTAAATGCCAAGCACATGGATTTCTTCCATTGGTTTTTTTAATTCTTTAGGTCCTAATTCTATAATTAATCCTGTAACAAGTGAAACAATGACACACACATAAAAAATGATATAAGTCCATTTCTGAATTTTCATTTTTGCGGTTAGATTTTTATCAAAAGGATTTTGGAATTTCATCTGGCCGAATGCAGGAAGTATAAACCGAGCACTAAATAATCCAACCAATACATAGCCAATGTAAATATGCCAATCCCACATTGGTTGTCTTATTTTTTTAGCTAAAATAATGAGTTGGTCATCAGATAAATTCTGTCCTGTACCAATTAAATAATCCTTTATGATGGCTGCTACATTAAACTTATTCATCCATGTTAATCTTAAAAAAATCGTAATTAACAATAGCATAAATGAAACTGCAATTGCCCAATGAATAATTCGATATACTTTAGAATACTTTATAATTTCCATAATGTTTGTTTTTTATTCAGTTGACTAACTTTGTCTTTACTTATAATTTATTTTTACGACAACAGTTGAGTCATTCTTTAGGTTAAATCTGGCTTTTTTGAAATTTGGTCGATTGTTTAATCCAAAATCATTATAATTTGAAAATCCTACACCTTCATCGGGTAATGGTAACATGAATTTTGTATCAATTTTTCCATTATTATTTTCATCATGAAGGATGATTACAGCGTACAAACCTTGAGGTAAATTATTGAATGTTATTTCTGATTTATTATCAACAATACTTGCACTTTCTTTTCTATAATATTTTTTAAACTTTTGGTCTGGTATAGAACCGTCTTTATTATAGATGGCAAATATCATAGTGCCTTCAGAATTTTCTAAACCATTAGTTTTTATAGTTAATGAATAAGAATCTGATTCAATTTTGTTTACTATTGCATTAAGCACTAGCAAACTTATTATGAGTATTTTTTCCATAATAATTTATTAAATTTAATTAAGGCTACAAGTGAAAATGTTAATGTGATTGACATTCTAAAAACCATTGCTCCAATGGTTTGTTCTTCGTGAATTCCACCATTATTAATATGTATTAGCAATGCAGCAAACGCGATAATTAATGTAACCAAAGCTGCAATTAATATCCAAAAAGTCCATTTTTTTCTTTTTATAAATCCATAAGCTGCAAACAGATATAAAATGCTACAAATAAAATTTGCCCAAACGATGAACAGAACATAGTTTCCTTCTTTGGCTCTAATGCCAAACAAATCAAAAATAACAGAGCTACTTAAAAATAAAGTGAGCAATGCAAACAGCGCTAAAATAATAGCACTTATAGTGGTAATAATATTTTTATTTTTCATTTGATATTGTTTTATTTGATGATTCTCCAAGCCACCATTTTGGTTTAACTTGTTTTTTCACTAATCCAAATTTTTTAATAGCATATGTTTCAATATGTGTAATTAAATCTTCCACAGAATCGGTTACAAATAGTAGTTCCATATCTTCTGGACTGATGCTTTCATTTTCTGCCATTAAATGAATATGCTCACACAATTCTTTATGATATTCCTTATCAAAAATAACCACCGGAAAATCTTGGATTACTCTGGTTTGAATTAAAGTTAGTGCTTCAAACAATTCGTCTAAAGTGCCAATTCCACCCGGCATTATTACAAAAGCATACGAATATTTTACAAGAATAACTTTGCGTAAAAAAAAGTATGGAATGTCAATCCATTTATGTAAATATGGGTTTGGTTTTTGCTCAAATGGTAGAATAATATTGCAGCCTACAGAATTTCCACCTGCTTCAAAAGCACCTTTGTTGGCAG
>DIAL01000101.1:0-1255 GCA_002414705.1 Flavobacteriaceae bacterium UBA5079 | reverse complement strand
CATAATACCTGGACCACCACCTGTCATTACTGTAAATCCTGTTTTTGCTAAAGCAGCACCAATTTTTTCTGCGTTTTTATAATGGTCAGAATCTTTTGTAAATCTTGCAGAACCAAATACAGTAACACAAGGCCCAATAAAATGCATTTTTCTAAAGGCTTTTATAAAATTAAAAAACACTTTTAATGCAAAGGATAATTCCTTAAAACGGGATAGAGGGCCTCTAACAAATAAAGATTCATTTGTAACTAATTGATTTTTGTGATTTTTCATATTGAGTTGTTTTAGTAGTCAAAGATTATAAATCAAACTCTTGTCCCATTAAAGGCACAACACAATCAAAACCATATTTTTCGTTTATTTTTATTCGAAGTTCATCTGCTGGAATATTCTCTCCGTGAACTAAGAATATTTTTTTAGGTTTATTCTCTAATATTGAAAGCCAATTGATTAAATCTTGTTGGTCGCCATGAGCCGATAACCCTTCAATTTCAAGAATATTTGCTTTTACTTCGTAATATTTTCCGTAAATTTTAATGTCTTTTGCACCTTCTAATAATTTTCTTCCACGCGTTCCTTCAGCTTGATAACCAACCATAATAACTGTTGTTTCAGACAAACCAATGTATTTTTCTAAATAGCTCAATACGCGTCCACCAGTAACCATTCCGCTAGCAGCAATAACTACTTTGGGTTGTTTATCATAAATCGTTTCAATGGTGTCTTTATAATCGGTAATCATTGTAAACAATTTGCACATTTCAATACATTCGTTTTTAGAGAGTTTGTGCCATTTAGCATTGTTTTCAAAAACGTCTAAAACTCTTATTCCCATTGGTGTATCAATAATATAGGGAATATTTGGAATTTTACCTTCACTCTTAAGCTGCCAAAGCAAATACATTAAAGTTTGAGCACGTTCAACTGCAAAACTTGGGATAATGATTGTTCCACCTTTGTTGACTGTATTGTTAATGTAAGTTTCAAGTTCAAATTTAGCATCTGTTTCTGGATGAATTCTATTACCATAAGTGCTTTCAAGAAAAATATAATCAGCCTTTTTTGGTTTTGAGGGTGCATACATAAGGACATCGTCATCACGACCAACATCTCCAGAAAAAACTAACTTTTTATTTTCAATCATTAAATCTATAGTACAAGCTCCAATAATATGTCCTGCATTTGTAAAAACCGCTTCTATTTCAGCATCAAGATTTATAACTTCATTGACCTTGGAATTACTACATTAGACTGG
>DIAL01000058.1:3081-3362 GCA_002414705.1 Flavobacteriaceae bacterium UBA5079 | reverse complement strand
GTCATTGACTTAGTAAATTCTTCCAGTTTAAAATGTTTAGATAGTTGCATAAATGATTTTTACTTTTAGTTTTTTTTGTTCTTTAGTTGAACTTCTATAAATAAGAGATCCTGTTCTTTTTCTTTTATAACCATCACTAGGAGTGTAGTCTTGTTTTCTATAATTTTTAGATTTAACATCATAAGCAGTATATTCACCTGTAATCATATTTAAAGTAATAATATCTACAGGTCCTAGTCCGCCAAGAGGTGTAAATACAAGTATATTTGGATCTTTAGCAA
>DIAL01000058.1:1035-3002 GCA_002414705.1 Flavobacteriaceae bacterium UBA5079 | reverse complement strand
AAATTTAAAGTGATAATATCAATGGGTCCTAAGCCACAAAGGGGTGTAAAGACTATAATATTTGCGTCTTTTGCAAAGTCAAGCTGTGCGGCAAGTTCATTAACTAAACCTACATTTGCAGTTTTTCTTTTACGCATTAAATTGTTTAGCAATAAACTTTTTAATTTTATTTAACAATTTACAAAACCAACACATCATNNTAGCCATTCCACTTTAGAAAACCTAGTATTGCTCCTGCTAGACCTCCTAATACAAGAAGAAAATTAACCGCACCTTTTCCTTTATTCATATCAGCTCTCATTTCCTTTACTTCCTTTTTAAGTTCATCTATTGACTTAAATAAAGTTTTCATTCTTTCAGCACATACCTTCTCGTGAGAAGATAGTCTAAAACCCATCTGAGATGAATAGTTTATATTTTTTTCAGAAGCCATAACCAACTATTTTTTATTAAGGCTTTAATTTTTTTTAATAATTTACAAAACCAACACATCATAATTATCTCCTTTATCTCTTTCTTATAAATATATTAAACAAAAGTTTCAACATGATTATGATGATAAAGATCAATAGGTTCAATCTTTATCCATGCTGTACTATTTTGTGTCTTATTTATTTTAGCTTTTCCTGTTTCTGTTAAATGTATTAATGTAAATTTTGAAGTAGAAACTATATGTCGTAAATTTTTTATCTCTTTATCATCTAGTGCAGAAAGTAAACATTCGGGTATTGCTTTATTTTGAAAGTGTTTTATTATTTGTTCAAGAACTAAATAGGCATGATGAATAGTAGAGGCTCTATCAATAAAAATAGAAGAATACTTATTCATCTTAGGTAGGTAATAATGTAATAAACTTATACAGCCTAATGGACCACTATCGTGAGCATCAAAAAATAAAAGGTCTACTGGTTTTTTTGGATCGAAAAATTGTTTATTAGTTAAAGTAATATTTTTAAAATGAACATACTTTTCTAACTCTAGTTTTTCTAAAAGTTTATGTAAAAAGTTTTCATAAGATTCATCAGCTAAAGATTCTCCTAAAATTTTCTGTAATGGAATTTTCATTTCTTTCCATTGATCGCCATTGTCTATTGCAAATACAAATCCTTTATTATTCTCTTTTACTGCCTGTGCCATCATACAAGTAGTAGCTCCTGCTCCTACACCAAGTTCTATTATAGTATCAGGTTGTTCCATTTTAACTAAAGAATAAAGAAGATGACAAAAATTTTCAGTACCGTACATTTGTCCTACAGTAACATCGTGTCCTTCAACTTTACTATTAATGTAACGAATAACTTTTTCAAGTGACATATTAATAATTTATTATTTCATTTTAAAACATTAATATTTAATACAATTCTTCTTGGCGTATCTGATTGAGTAATGCCATAATGCCACGTATTATCAAACATAATTAATTGATTAGCTTTAGATTTAACTTCTTCTATCTTATCATCTAATTCAATAACTGTTGAGCCATTACAGGTATGAAAGTTAAAAATAGAAGTCATAACTCTATCATCGATCTCTTTTCCTAACATCATATCAGCGTGCTTTGCGTGCTTTACATTCTTTCCTTGGTTAGGATAAAGATTTAATTTCATTCTGATTAAATCATTAGCTTTTTTTATAGATTGTTGATAATCTGCAATTAAACAAAATAGTTGTAAATATTTTTTATTTTCGTAATAACCATTTGTTGATTGTTTGTGGTTAAATATCATTTTACTTAACATAAAATTATTATCTAACTTTTTTTTATTTTTATCGTAATGTGTTGAGGCAGACCAATGCCACTTTAATTCTTCACTTTCAACAATCATTAACAATCTATCAAAAACCTGTTTTGGTAAAAAGTTTTCTATAACTTTAAAAAACATTATAAAGTTTTAATTAATTCTCAAATAATGCTGATATTTCAGCATCAGTTAAAGCTTCGCCTGCTTTTAATTTAGCTTTGCCAG
>DIAL01000058.1:451-909 GCA_002414705.1 Flavobacteriaceae bacterium UBA5079 | reverse complement strand
AATTTAGCTTTGCCAGATGCTTTGTCATCGCTTTTTGAAGCAACCTTTGCATCTTCAGCAGCAATTAATTCATTGTATTTTGTTTGTATTGCATCATTAGTAATATTGGTTGGATTGTCATCAAGCCAAACAATAGTAGATAAATCTTCTCCACTAATTTGAGCTTGTGCATCTGATTTAATAGCTATTACAGCGTCTAATAAAAATATTGTTTTATATCCGTAATTTTTCATTATGGACCTACCTCCATAACTACCATGTTTGATTCAGCACCACTATAACCCATACTCAGCGTTCCACCATCAATTGAATTGATTTGAAACGAATAAGTTATTTCTGAAGTTGAACTTGGAGAATCTACTATACCCCCACCAAAATTTACAGGTCCTTGCAGTCTTGACATACCGTCTGTATCATCAGCAGATAAATTTGTACTATCTCTAAAATAAGAAACTGAA
>DIAL01000058.1:0-335 GCA_002414705.1 Flavobacteriaceae bacterium UBA5079 | reverse complement strand
TTTGTACTATCTCTAAAATAACTACATGAATAATCTCCATTAGCGTATACACCAACACACGATGTAATAAATATTCTACTTGATGATGATGATGGAGTGATTGCACAATCTAAAGTATTACTTGCTTTTGTAAAACTATTTGAAGTCGTAGTTCTAGTTGTTGCATCAGTTGCAGCAACTACTTGTAATATTTTTCCGCCTCCTGCTGGTAATGCTTCAAAAACTGGTGCTGCACCTGCTCCAGAAGAAGTTAATACTTGTCCATCGTTACCTGTAGCAACTGCGGCAGGATCACCTGATGCGTCATATGTGATTAAATTACCATCAGTACCACC
>DIAL01000045.1:2153-3317 GCA_002414705.1 Flavobacteriaceae bacterium UBA5079 | reverse complement strand
TGAAAAGTCTGTTTACGTCAGAAATTCTCTTCACAAGATGGCTAATTATATTGAGCACGAAGAAGACCATAATTACAATGATTTTGGATATAAAAGACTTTGTGATACAATTGACTATCTAAATAGAAAAGTTATTGATTCATATTCAGCTAGATTAACTCAACTTGAATTTGGGTTGAATATTAATACACCTATACCCGCAGAAAATATAATTGTAAAGAACATTTTGTTTCATAAGCATAAACTACACAATGTTGATACAAACTTTAATGGGAAAGGCAAGTATAAGCAGTTTGAGTATAGTAATTTCTATATAAAAATTTACGATAAAGCAAAACAGTACAAGTTAGATACTAATATCCTAAGATTTGAAATTAAATACAAGGGCTCTAAAGGTTTAAACCCTTTGGGAGTATATAATTTATTAAACCTAAAAGATAAAGAGGTCTTAAAGGCATTGTTTAAAAATTTACTTAAACGATTTGATGAACTCACAATTATAGATGAGATAACAGACAAGGTTTCTAAAAAGGACAGAAAAACAATAACATCTTATTTAAGTTTCAATTATTGGGAAAATTTATCTGAAAGAAAGAACAAAAATTTAAAAGCAAGACACATCAAAATGTTCAATGTTTTATTAGAAAAAAACAACCTATTGAACACAAAGACAATCTTAAGAAAAAGATTGATTGAAAAATTTGAGAGTCTAATAAACAACTAAAAATAAGGGACAAATTCCACTTGTCTTATAGTTGGAATTTGTCCCATTAAAAACACAAATAAAATGGCAAGTATCAAAATATTATTAAGAAATAAACCAAATAAAGAAGGACTTTATCCAGTAGTTTTAAAAATTATTAAAGAAAGAAAAATTAAGGTTATTACTCTAGGGATAAGTTGCTTAAAAAAAGATTGGGATAAAGGCAATGCAAATTTTAAAAAGAGTCAAAAAAATTACATTCAAAGAAACAGAGCTTTACTAAAAAAGAAAGAAGAGGCTTTAAAAATTATAGATGATTTTTTTCTTGAAGGTATTGACTTCACTTTAAATCAATTTGAAGCAAAGTTTAGAGGTAGAAAATCCTCAAAAGTTACAGTATCTGAATTCTGGAAAGAAAAAATTTCAGATTTAAACAGTGCAGGAAGAACAGGAAATGCTAG
>DIAL01000045.1:1555-1995 GCA_002414705.1 Flavobacteriaceae bacterium UBA5079 | reverse complement strand
CAGGAAATGCTAGAGCATACAAGGATGTATATAATTCATTCTTCAAATTTCATTTAAACAAAAATCTAGTCTTTAGAGAGATTACGCCAACTTTATTAGATAAATACGAAACTTATTTAAGAAGTAAAAATAATACTGATGGTGGAATTGGAGTTAAAATGCGAGAATTAAGAGCTTTGTTTAATGATGCTATTAAAAAAGGTGTTGTAGATGAAAAATATTATCCTTTTAAAGTATATAAGGTATCAAAATTAAAAGGAAAAGGGCTAAAAAAAGCTTTAACTCGAGATGAAATGAAACTTTTGGAAGCATTGAATACAGAAGAAAATCCACATCTTTTAGATACCAAAAATTATATGCTATTTAGTTATTACATGGGTGGGATGAACTTTGTTGATATGATGAAATTAAAATGGGAAAACATTCAAGGAAATAGAGTT
>DIAL01000045.1:0-1411 GCA_002414705.1 Flavobacteriaceae bacterium UBA5079 | reverse complement strand
TTCTAAAACTAAAGGAAGATTCTCTGTAAAAATGTTAGAGCCAGTAAAGCAAATTATAGCTTACTATAAAACACAAAAAAGACCAACAGATTATGTGTTTCCAATTTTGTTGAAAAAGAACCTTACACCAATGCAGATAGAAAACAGAAAGCACAAGACCTTAAGTAAGTTTAATAAGCAACTGAAGGAGATTGCTAAAATTCAAGGTGTAGAAAAAAATGTAACTTCTTATGTGATAAGACACAGTTTTGCAACAAATTTAAAGTTTGCAGGGATTTCAACAGACTTAATTGGAGAGTCTATGGGGCATCATGATGTTAGTGTAACTAAAGCATACTTAAAGGAATTTGATGATGATGTTATCGATGATGCAATGAGCAAATTACTTGAAGAACCTAATCTGAAATATGCGTCTTAAAACAAAATAAAAGAGCTCTCAACACTGAGGGTCTTTTTCATTATGTACTGAATCTATTCAGATTCAAATTAAAAATAATTCAAATTAATATTAACCTTCAAAAACATAAGATTATGCAATTAAGAAAATCAGAAAGACAACAAGCAAAAATTAAAATGGCTCTGCAAGGTTCATCTGGCTCAGGCAAGAGTTTAAGCTCTCTTTTACTTGCTAAAGGACTAACAAATGACCAATTAGATAAAGTGGCTGTAATAGACACAGAGAATGGCTCAGCTGACCTTTATGCTCATTTAGGTAACTACAATGTGCTACCATTAGAGCCACCTTATACACCCGAGAAATTCATCCAAGCTATTTCTGTTTGTGAAGAAGCAGGAATGGAAGTGATAATTTTAGATTCTATATCTCAAGTGTGGGATGAGCTTTTAGATTACCATTCAAAACTACCAGGAAATTCATTTGCCAATTGGAATAAAGTTACGCCTAGACAAAAGGCATTTATCAATAAGATTTTACAATGTGATGCTCATGTTATAGCTACAATGAGAACAAAACAAGATTATGTACTGCAACAAAAAGATGGGAAATATGTTCCTGAAAAAGTTGGACTTAAAGCTGTGCAAAGGGATGATGTGTCTTATGAATTTACCATAGTATTTGATATTGACATTAAACACTTTGCAATAGCGAGTAAAGACAGAACTAATCTGTTTTCTGGAAAGCCAGAATTTATGATAAATACTTCCACAGGAAAACGCATTCTAGAATGGTGTACTTCTCCTGTAAAAGAAGAAGATGTAAAACAAAAAATAGAAGAGTGTTTGTCTGTTAGTCAGTTAATGGAGCTATACAAAGAGTATCCTAGTTTTCAGTTGCCATTAAAAGCTTTGTATCAAGCTAAAAAAGACCAGTTAGAACAATTAGTTAAACCAGAAAATTTTAGTCAAAATGGAAATAGTATCAGTAACAGAGCTTAACAAGCAACGTAATGGA
>DIAL01000068.1 GCA_002414705.1 Flavobacteriaceae bacterium UBA5079 | reverse complement strand
AAATAGAATTTTTAGTATATACTATTTAATAATTTTATAACATATTTAAGTAGGCATCCTTATAGAATTTTAAAAAAAGTAGTTATCCACATATATATAGATAATCATCTTTTTCTTTTAAAATTTAAAAAAAATAATGATGGTTATTATAGTATGTTAATAGTACATATAACTTTATTAATTTTTATTTTGATTACACGTAGTTTACATTCTATTAATAGTTAGTTAACATTAAAAGCTATTATAACAGCTTCATTTTTAGTGTAATTTTTAAAGCTATTAACAGTTGTTAATAACTGATGTTAATAGTAAATAACTAACAAGTATTTTACATTTTAGTGTTTACAACTAACAATTGAACGTCTTAAAAGTTGTCCAAAAAAAATAGCTAACTTTTTAGGATTATTCAGTTTGGTTTTCACTTGAAAAAATTTATCGATTTATAAAAATTTACCTGTTAGAATTTAATGAACAGTTATTAACAAGTTATGAGTGCTAATAGTAATAGTAATTAACAAAAGTTAAAACACACATTAACAATATAATAAATAATGAATACGTTCCAGTTCATTTTGTACCTTTACAATCATAAATAAAACAACAATTTATTATGAAAATATCTATAGGAAATGATCACGCAGGAACTGACTATAAACTAGCTATTGTAAAGCATTTAGAAGCTAAAGGTCATCAAGTTACTAACTACGGAACCGACTCTAATGATAGCGTAGATTATCCAGATTTTGTACATCCAGTTGCCGAAGATGTTGAAAATAAAAAAGCAGATTTTGGTATCATTATCTGCGGATCTGGAAATGGTGCTAACATGACCGCAAATAAACATCAAGGTGTGCGTTCTGCATTATGTTGGACAACAGAAATTACAGCATTAGCCAGACAACATAATGATGCAAATATTTTAAGTATTCCAGCGCGTTATACATCTGTTCAGCAAGCCATACAAATGGTAGATACATTTTTAGAAACTGCTTTTGAAGGTGGTAGACACCAAAATCGTGTGGCTAAAATTCCTGTGTCTTGCTAATACCAATTTAAACTTAGCATATAATGGGTCACGCGCATTCACACAATCATGAACATTCAGATTTAAAAGGTAGAAATTTACTGATTTCTATTTTTCTGAATATACTTATTACCATAACGCAAGTTATTGGTGGTTTGGTATCTGGAAGTTTATCGTTATTAAGTGATGCGCTTCATAATTTTAGCGATGTTATTTCATTAATTATCAGTTTCGTTGCTTCCAAACTTACCAAGCAAAAAGCGTCTCTAAATAGGACGTTTGGTTTTAAACGCGCCGAAATTTTAGCTGCTTTTATAAATGCATCTACTCTGGTAATTGTGGCTGTTATTTTAATTATTGAAGCCGTAAAACGCTTTTTTAATCCGCAGGAAATTGAATCGTCTCTCGTTATTTGGTTATCTATTGTGGCTATTTTAGGTAATGGTTTTTCGGTGTTATTACTCAAAAAAGATGCTAAATCTAACCTAAATATGCGTTCGGCTTATTTACATCTAATTACTGATATGCTGGCAAGTGTGGCCGTTTTAATTGGTGGATTACTCATGAAGTTTTACCAGATTTTTTGGGTAGATAGCGTATTAACGTTTTTAATTGCCGTGTATTTAATATGGATTGGCTGGGATTTATTAAAAACCTCCACTAAAATGATTATGCTTTTTACACCAGACCATATTAATATTCAAGAGGTGGTAAAAATAGTCAATCAGATTCCGAAGGTGAAAAAACTACATCACGTACATATTTGGAATTTAAGTGATGATGAATTGCATTTAGAAGCCCATTTAGATTTATATGAAGATATATCCATGACCGAATTTGATACGTTATTAACGACTATTGAACACGTTTTGCATGATGAGTTTGATATTAACCATGTAACCATTCAACCCGAATTTAACAAAGAAGATCCTAAAGAAGTTATTGTTCAAGATTAAGTTTATATAAAAAGTAGCTAACTCATGCTAGAAATCTATACTAAAACCTTTCAAGAATTAACAACCAAAGAGTTGTATCAGTTACTACAGTTACGTAGTGAAGTATTTGTAGTAGAACAAGATTGTGTATATCAAGATATAGATGGAAAGGATGAAAAAGCACTGCATATTTTAGGTTTTAAAAATGATACAGTAGTCGCATACACACGCATTTTTAAACCTGGTTTTTATTTTAAAGAAGCCAGTATTGGTAGAGTAGTAGTTGCTAAAAACCAAAGGCAATTTAAATATGGTTACGCTATAATGGAAGCCTCTATTGAAGCCATAAAATACACTTATAATGAAACCACTATTAAGATTTCTGCACAAACGTATTTAAAACGGTTTTATAACAATTTAGGGTTTCAAGAAGTAGGCGAAGGGTATTTAGAAGATGGCATTCCACACATTGGGATGGTTAAAAATTAATCCTTACCACCAACATAGGTCAATAAAATTTCTACACGTCTATCAAATTTAGCTTCACCACCTAGAGGGAATCTTCCACGCATACCAACGTATTTCATCCGTTTTTTTTCAACGCCTTTTCGTGCTAAATAATCGTAAATATATTTAGCTCTAGTAAGTGATAAATTTTGCTTATTTGTTGCTCTATCAACAGCATCACGCCGGTTTTGTGTACAACATACATGTCCTTGAATGGTAAAATAAATGTCGTCACGTTCTATGAGTGTTTCAGCAATTTTTTCTAATGTTTTTTTAGACTCTGGAAGTAAAAAACTATAACCTGTTTTAAATAAAATATTTTCTAATAGGAATTTATCACCAGCTTTCACATCACCTTTTAAAGCTTCTGAAACTTCCTTTTTCTTGGGTTTAATTAAATCAGCTTCCGTTCTGGGTGGAGAATACGGTTTAACCCGGATTTCAACCTTACGGTTTAATCCACGAATTTTGGCTATATTTTCTTCATCTAAAACTTTTAACAATAACTCACCTTTACCATCTACATTGGTAATTTTGGTTTCATCAAATTCATTATTAGAAAAAATGGTTTTGATAGAATTGGCACGATATTGCGAGAGTTTTAAATTATACGAATCACTTCCAGTATCGTCTGTAAAACCATAAATAGAAATTTTTTCAATGTCTAAAGATTCAATTTCAGAAAGAAATAATAGTAAACGACTTTCTTCAGTTGGTAATACAATGTATTCGTCGGTTTCAAAAAACACAATATGCCTGCGTTCTTCTTGCGAAAAAAGCCAGTTGAAACCAATAAAAAATAGGATAACTATTCTTGTTTTCATTACTAAAAGGGCTTATGTTTCTCAATATATTTAAATTATTTTAAATAACCATTATATATACTTGGATTCGCTAAAATGCTGGCAGCTTTTTTAATTTCTAAATTATGAACTTTGTAATAGTCATATAGCCCTTCACGATATACGTATCGTTTTACAATGTCGTCTGTTAAGAGCGTTAATATATCGTTTTTATTCTCATCTATAGCTAATGCTTTGGAGTTGTTTAAATTACTAATTAGGGTGTTATAATCTTTTTGGATATTATCATCTAAATTTTCCTTTTCGGCACTTTTTAAAACAGCTTCTAATGCTTTTTCGGTTTCGGTAACGTAGGTAAAGTTATTTGTTTTTAAATAGCTTTTAAAAGCATTAAAATCGGTATTAGATAATTCAAATTCCGTAACATCTAAATTAGGATGCTTGTAGTAATATTCGGTTGCATAATCGAAAATCAAGAAATCGTTTTGAATGGCATTTGTTATGGATGAGTTTTCATTCACATTCAACGTTTCATCTGGTAAAACGCCTCCACCATCTAACACCTTACGACCATTTTTAGTTTTAAATTCGTTGTATTTATCTTTTTCTATTCTAACTGCATTTCCATTTTCATCACGATGCCAATAGTCTAATGCTTGAATACAACGTCCAGAAGGTGTGTAATAACGGGAAATAGTAATTTTAAGCTGTGTTCCATAAGACAATGGTTTTGGTCGTTGTACTAGTCCTTTTCCAAAGCTTCTAGAACCTACAATTACAGCACGATCTAAATCTTGTAAGGATCCAGAAACAATTTCACTAGCCGAAGCACTACTGCCATTAATAAGTACCACTAGCGGAATGTCTGTATCTATTGGCTCTTTTTGTGTGTAGTATTCGCGGTTGTATTTTTTGACTTTAGATTTGGTTGTTACCACCAATTGCCCTTTTGGTATAAATAAATTAACCACATTTACTGCTTCCAATAATAAACCACCAGGATTACCACGTAAATCTAAAATAATACGTTCGGCTCCTTGCGCTTTTAAATCGCGTAGCGCATAACCGGTTTGTTGCGATGCTTTATTATTGAACTTATCTAAAACAATATAGCCGGTTTTATCATCTACCATAGAAAAATGTGGAACCGCATCAATTTCAATTTCCGATCGGGTAATTTTGGTTGTGTATTCTTGTCCTTGACGCAAATAAGTCACGTTTACTTGGGAGCCGTTGGTGCCTTTCAGTAAATCGCCAGCATCATCTTTATAATTCGCAATTACGGTGTTTTCAATTTTAATAATTTCGTCACCAGCTTTTAAACCAGCTTTATCCGCAGGATAATTTTTGTAAGGTTCAATAATAACCAGTTTGTCTTTCATGGTACGCACGTTTGCTCCAATTCCAGTATAATCGCCAGTACGTCTTATTTTTTCAGCTTCTACATCCTGTTCATTATAAAACTGTGTGTAAGGATCCAAATCTTTCAGCATACTTTTAATGGCAGTATCCATTAATTCGGCTGGATTGGTTTCATCCACATAGTTCATATTAATTTCTTTATATAAGGTGGTAAAAATTTCAATTTGCTTCGCTATTTCAAAAAAATCGTTTTGAAAAGCCGAACCTGTAATAAAAATAGTGAGCGCGAAAAAGGGTATAATAATGCGCTTTTTAAGTATTTTTTTCATTGTTAGTTTCTTTAGAAATGGCGTTTGTAAACTTTTTAAACAGCTTGTTCATGGCTTGTTCGGCTTGATTGTAGGTTGGTTTACTGCTACCAATGTACAAAATCATAAACGCATAAGGTGTTGTCATATTGTTAAAATACGTGGTTTTGTTTAACCTGTATGCTTCGCGCATCAAGCGTTTTATACGCATTCTATCTATGGCTTTTTTAAACTGTTTTTTGGAAACAGAAACACCTGTTTTAATTGGTGTATCTGCATCTTCAGGCGTGGTTTCAATATAAACCATACGTAATGGATACGCGGAAACCGATTGCCCTTCTGTAAAGAGTTTATCTATCAGTTTTTTGCTTTTTAGTTTTTCGTGTTTGTTAAACGTTCTATCCATAAGGTAGTTTCAATGTACGAAAATAGGAATTACAATTAATAGCGCCTATATCTACTATGACATAAATCATATTTTTTAAAATCTATAACCCATAACTTACCTATTAATAACTATTTAAATAATCAGGTATGGGAAATTTAAACGTTACAAGATTAATTTCAAAAGAGGATAAAGCATCATTTATCCATCAGTTAACACGCGATATTGATGCTTTAGAATTCATGTTGAAAAATGACCTTATTGAAAAGGAACCTATTAGAATAGGAGCAGAGCAGGAGTTTTGTATTGTTGATCATGCGTTTTATCCAAAAAATAACGCTATAAGTTTACTTGCAGAAATAGATGATGAACATTTTACAACTGAAATAGGCGATTTTAATTTAGAAATAAATTCGGATCCGTTGGAATTAAAAGATGATTGTTTCTTACAACTGCATCAACAATTAGCTTCACTTTTAGAAAAAGCCAAGAGAGCTTGTAACAAACAGGATTCTAAAATTATATTAACAGGTATTCTTCCAACACTATCACTCAAGTATATTACTGAAGAAAATATGACTAAAATTCAGCGTTATGCTGTTTTAAATGAAGCTATAAAAGAATCGCGAAAACAGGATTTTAGTATTCATATAAAAGGTGTTGACGAGTTAAATTTACTACATAATTCAGTTATGTTGGAAGCTTGTAATACGAGTTTTCAAATGCACTTACAAATTCATCCAGATCAATTTGTGGATCATTTTAATTGGTCTCAAGCCATTGCAGGACCTGTTTTGAGTATTTGTGCCAATTCGCCACTACTATTTGGAAAAGAACTTTGGCACGAAACACGCATTGCACTTTTTACACAAAGTGTGGATACGCGAGCCAATTCGTTTCTGTTAAATGAAAAACAATCGCGTGTTAGTTTCGGTGATCATTGGGAAACAGGAACTGTTGTCGATATTTTTAGAGATAGCATATCCCGATTTAGAAGTCTTGTTACCTCTGAATATGATAAAGATAGTATAGACATGCTGGAAGCTGGTGATATACCAAAATTAAAGGCATTAAGCCTTCATAATGGAACGGTTTATAGATGGAATCGTGTTTGTTATGGTGTTGGCAACGGAAAACCTCATTTACGTATTGAAAATAGGTACATTCCATCTGGACCAACGCTAACAGATCAAATTGCAAACATGATGTTTTGGGTTGGACTCATGTTAGGAAAGCCAAAAGATTTTGAAAATATTCACGAAAAATGGGATTTCAAAGATGTGAAAAGTAATTTCCATCATGCTGCCAGATATGGAATGGGTTGTCAATTTATGTGGAATAAGAACTATATATCGAGCCATAATTTAATTTTAGATGAATTATTACCCATGGCTTACAGAGGTTTGTATAAAGCTGGAATTTCACCGAAAGATGTTGAAAAATATTTAACCATTATTGAAAATCGCGTAAAATCGCATTCAGGTTCACAATGGCTTATTTCAAGTTATAGAAATTTACAAGAAAAGCACAAACCCTATGCTGCTGCTCAAATTTTGGTTGCTAATATGTATGAAAAACAAGAAAATGATTATCCTGTTGGTAGTTGGAGTATTTTAGATTCCAATGCTTTGCTTGGTTTTACAGCAGAAAAAACGGTTAAACATGCTATGAGTACTCAAATATTTTCGGTTGAAAAAAATGATAGTTTAAGGTTGGTTTTGAATATCATGAAATGGAAACATATTAATCACATGCCTGTTATAAACAACGAGATGGAATTAATTGGTTTGTTATCCTGGAACGATGTAAAACATTATTTGAATGATGACCATATAAATACTATATGCATTGAAGATATTATGCAAAAAGATTTAATTACCACAACCGAATGGATGCCGTTAATAGAAGCTAAAAAACTAATGGAGAAACATAAAATTAATAGTCTTCCAGTTTTAAAAGCGGATAAATTAATAGGAATAATTACCACAAAAGATCTATAGTTACATGACAGAAGTCACAAGTCCAGCAAGGCATAAAACGATTATATTAAAACGGATTATTGGCAAAATTAAAGGCCATAAATCAGGGCCAACTATGGTGTTTTTTGGTGGTATTCATGGCAATGAAACGGCAGGTATTTTTGCTTTAAATCAGGTTTTTGGGACGTTGGATGCTAAAGACATTTCTGGAAATTTATTTGCCATAACTGGTAATATGGCTGCGTTAAAAGAAAATAAACGGTATGTAAATCACGATTTAAATAGGCTGTGGTTTGAATCGCGAATTACCGAAATACAAAGTCAAATGAGTTTAAATTCTGAAGAAGCGGAATTACTCGAATTACTCAAAATTTTACACCATATTTTAGAAACCGAATCTGGCCCTTTTTATTTTATTGATTTTCATACCACGTCCAGTAAAACGCTTCCATTTATTACTATAAATGATGCTTTAATTAATAGAAAATTTTCCATGTTATTTCCTGTTCCTATTGTTTTGGGTATTGAGGAATATTTGGAAGGTCCTTTATTGAGTTATATAAATGAATTAGGCTATGTGTCTTTAGGTTTTGAATCTGGGCAGCATGAAGAAGAAGATGCCGTAATAAATTGTGTGGCTTTTATTTATTTATCATTGGTTTATGCTAAAGCAATGAATCCAAATACGCTGATTAATTTTCCAGTTTATTATAGGCAGTTGCAGGAGCAAAGCCAATATATAAATGAGGCTTTTGAAGTGGTTTATTTACATCGTGTTAAAGCCGAAGACCATTTTAAAATGCGTCCAGGTTTTAAAAGTTTTGAAAAAATAAACAAGCAAACCCTTTTAGCAAACGATAAACAAGGCGCTATTTCTTCAAAATACAACGCACGCATTTTTATGCCATTATACCAAAAAATGGGAGCAGAAGGTTTTTTTATTATTCAACCTATTAAACCATTTGCTTTAAAACTATCCGAGTTATTAAGACGTATAAAATTTGATATTTTTTTAGCGATTTTACCAGGAGTTTCTTGGCAAGACAAACAAAGAAACGTGTTGTTAGTAAATTTGAAAGTAGCCAAGTTTTTTGCTAAATCGTTTTTTCACTTGTTAGGGTATAGAAGTCAAAAAGTAGATAGCACTTATTTACGATTATCAAACCGTGAACATGCTTCTAAAAATGGGATGTATAAACAAGAACGTTGGTATTAAAAAAGCCACTCGTTAAAGTGGC
>DIAL01000112.1:5279-5693 GCA_002414705.1 Flavobacteriaceae bacterium UBA5079 | reverse complement strand
CAATTAAAACGGACTCAGGAAGTAGTGGCATAAGCATTTCTCCAATTGAAAATAATGGTTTTTCTAAACCAAATTCAGGTAAAATAAACGGAATGTCAGTACCAAACAACTCAACTTTAAATACGGACGATAAACCATTTTCTATGTTTGGTGAAAAGTTCGGAAATCCTGGAGAGCTTTATGAAGATCGTGTAAATAAGCATTTAAAATATGCTGAAAACGATCCAAGAAGTGCTAAAGGTGGCAGTACCACTACACAATATTTAGGGGATTTTAGTACAAAAGCAGATCGTATAAACATTATATATAGAGATCACATGTATCCAGATGGTGATCGTGTTCGTATTTTTGTAAATGACGATATTGTGCAATCTAATGTCCTGTTACAATCTACGTTTAGTGGTTTTAAATTAC
>DIAL01000112.1:4082-5201 GCA_002414705.1 Flavobacteriaceae bacterium UBA5079 | reverse complement strand
CAATTAGAAAAAGGGTTTAATAAAATAGATTTTCAAGCCTTAAACCAAGGAGAGTCTGGACCCAATACGGCAGAATTGCAAATTTTAGATGATGCTGGAAATGTTATTGCAGCTAGTCAATGGAATTTGGCAACAGGAGTAAAAGCAACCCTTATTGTTGTAAAAGAATAGTTTTATTGAATAGTCTCCAACGCTTCAACATTACCCATTTTTAAATTTCCTAAAGTAATTGTTCCAACACGAACGCGAACTAATCGTAAGGTTGGAAAACCAACAGACGATGTCATTTTTCGTACTTGTCTAAATTTACCTTCGGTTATGGTAATGGAAATCCAAGTAGTCGGACCATGACGTGCATCGCGAATTCTTTTTCCGCGTTCAGGGAAATCTGGAATAGTTTCCAAAATAAATGCTTTGCCAGGTTTTGTTTTGTATGGTTTACTATTTACCGTTATAAACACACCAGTTTCTAAAACCTGTATGGCTTCTGGAGTTATAGCGCCATCTACTTGCACATAATACTCCTTTTCAATTTTACTACTTGTAATAAACGTACTAGTTTGTCCATCTGTGGTTAACAATAATAAACCTTCAGAGTTTTCATCTAAACGTCCAATAGCCATAGTACCTTCAGGAAAATCATATAATTCACCCAATAACCGTTTGTTTCGTTTTTGTTTCCCATTAATAACAAACTGACTAATAAAACCATATGGTTTAAAGAGTTTAAAATGTTTGTCTGTCAATTTTGATTTGTGCATATAAAATAGGGAAAAGCTTTGAAGTCGCAAAAATAAGTTTTAAACCATGGTTGTTGAAAAAGATTCTGTAATTATTTTCAAAAAATTCTTGATAAACCTTGAAAAGAACGTATTTTTGCGCATTGGAAAAATTTATGAGCACGAGTATTTCATTATCAGAATTAGAAGACAGAAAAGAAGGTAAAGACCTATATAGTTATCAAAAAGGTGCTATCAACAAAATTTTTAAAAGTTTTGAAGAAGCTCCCGAAGATTACCATTTATTATACCAACTCCCAACAGGAGGTGGTAAAACCGTTATTTTCTCCGAAATTGTTAGACAATATTTAAAGCCCCACAAAAAGAAAGTGTTGGTTAT
>DIAL01000112.1:3168-3903 GCA_002414705.1 Flavobacteriaceae bacterium UBA5079 | reverse complement strand
AGAAAGTGTTGGTTATGACTCACCGAATTGAGTTATGCCGACAAACATCAGGTATGCTTACCGAATTTGGTGTAGAGAACAAAGTGGTTAATAGTAAAGCAAATCTAGACGACCAAAGCCAATATAGCTGCTTTGTTGCCATGGTTGAAACTCTAAATAACCGTTTGAATGAAGATAAGCTGGATATTTCAGATATTGGATTGGTTATTATTGATGAAGCGCACTACAACTCCTTTACAAAACTATTTAAGTTTTTTGAGAAATCCTTTATTTTAGGCGTTACAGCAACACCTTTAAGTTCCAACATTAAATTACCAATGAAGGATAATTATGATGAGCTAATTGTAGGTGAAAGTATTGAATCTCTTATAAATAATGAATTTCTTGCAAAAGCATCAGTCTATTCATATAATGTAGGATTAACCTCTTTAGTTGTTGGAGCAAATGGAGATTATACTGTAAAATCTTCCGAAGATTTATACACCAATAATGATATGCTTTCTAAGTTGCTTCAAGCTTACGAAGAACGTTCAAAAGGCAAGAAAACCTTAATATTTAATAATGGTATAAACACGTCATTACATGTGTATGATACCTTTAGAATGGCAGGTTATCCAGTAGCACATTTAGATAATACAAACACCAAAAAAGAACGTAAAAAAATATTAAAATGGTTTAAGGAAACACCAGATGCTATTTTAACCTCTGTTAGTATTTTAACAACAGGTTTTGATG
>DIAL01000112.1:0-3050 GCA_002414705.1 Flavobacteriaceae bacterium UBA5079 | reverse complement strand
ATGAGCCTACCGTGGATTCTATTATTTTAAATCGTGCCACTAAATCACTTACATTATACTACCAAATGATTGGTAGAGGCTCACGTATATTGAAAAACAAGAGCACATTTACCGTTTTAGATTTAGGAAACAACTTACACAGATTTGGTCCTTGGGGAGCAGATTTAGATTGGCATCGTATTTTTAGATCGCCAAACTTCTATTTAGATGGCATTTTAGCCGATGATGAAATTGAAGAAAATTTCCGTTATGAAATGCCTGATGATTTACGCGAATCATTTGCAAATTCTGAAGATGTATATTTTGATATTAAAAAAACGTATATAGCAGCTGTACGAGCTGGCGAATCTTCCAAAGTTGTATTAGAGCGCTCCATTGAACATCATTCTAAAATTTGTGTTGAAAATAGTGAGGACTTATGGGATGCTTTGGATTTAGCAAAACAATTAGGTGATGATATAGATTACCGTATTCACCGTTATACAAAATGTATTAGCAAAAGTACGTTCAATTTTGTTGAATGGTTAAAGGACGATTATCGCAAAAAACTACGTGCGTATTTACGTAGTAATTTTGATGATGTGTACCTTCAAGTCCATGGAAAACCACCAGCGGAATAGGATGTTTACCACCAAACAACAAAACACTTTTTAATACTATTATCAGCCTGCTTTATCCAACAGCAGGCTGATTTTTTTTCTATTTCTATAGCATTAAAATGAGCTTCAGCATCCTGAAAATGTAACCAGCTTACCGAATTATGAGGTTGTATCAACCAATCTGGTTTACTTGGAAAATAAAAACTAGAGGATTTAAATTCTGATAATTCCTCTATTCTTAAATAAAACCCAACTACACAATCAGGATTAAGCAGTTTAATAGTCACGTCTTTTTTATAAGGCAAGAATAATTGCGCTTTAAAACAGACTTTTTGTAATATCTCATTAACATTTAATTTTAGGCTTTGGATTAAAGATTGCGTTTGTGGTTTATAGAGTAGTGGAAGCTGTTTGTTTTTTAACTTGGTTAGTTTTTCTAATAAACTATCTTTTCTGTTAGGTCCAATAAAATGGTCTATTTCAGAATGACCTACAGACTCATCATAGACGTAAAATTTATATATAATTTCTAAATGAATAGGTGTCTCGTTATTTGTAATTATAGCATCTAATTCTCCAATAGTTTGTTTATTGTCTTGTATCTGACTATTTTCAATTAAAATAGAAATGGCTGTATTTTGTTCCAATTCATTAAAAACAAATTGTTCCACACGTTTACCCAAACGTAGATTTTTGGGTAAGGTTTTTATAAATGTACCTGAAATATTTTTGGGAATTAAAAATTGTGAAATACCCATCAAATCAGATTTAAACCACAAAGCAGGCGTTTGTTTATAACCTTGATATTGGGATGCTATTTGGTTTGAATCTGAAGGCATAACGAAACATGAACAGTTAGTCTGTAGTTGAACCAATAACGGTTGATAATTCAAAAATTTCTAAATCGAAAAAAGGTACAGCAGCCAGAGCATGATCAAAAATATCAGACATGATATATTCGTAATTAGCCCAACGTTTATCGCTACTAAACGCATAGATTTCTAAAGGCAATCCTTGAGGTGTTGGCGCCAATTGGCGAACCATTATCATCATATCTTTATTAATCCCTGAATGATTTTCAATATAACTTTGAAGATACTTACGAAACACACCCAGGTTTGTTAAATTTCTGCCGTTTATTAAAGTCGATTTGTCAATATCGTTGGATGTATTGAAATTTGAAATATCATTTTGTCTTTGATTTAGGTAATTTGTTATTAATTGAATGTTCTTTAAGTCTTCAATTTTATCTTCTGTTAAATATTGAATACTTTTAGATTTTAAAAGTATAGCGCGTTTTATTCGTCTCCCACCAGAAGACTGCATGCCACGCCAATTTTTAAAGGAATCCGTTATAAGAGCGTAGGTTGGAATGTGCGTAATAGTTAAATCGAAATTTTGAACTTGAACGGTTGATAGGTTAATTTCAACAACATCACCATCAGCACCATATTTTTCCATAGTTATCCAATCGCCAATGCGAACAGAATCGTTAATTGCCACTTGAATACTGGCTACAAAACCTAAAATAGTATCTTTAAAAATTAATAGTAAAACCGCAGATGCAGCACCTAAAGTGGTAAAAAAGTTAAGGAAAGATAAATCGATTACTACAGCTAGTATGGAGGCAAAACCAAGAATCCACACAAATAACATAACAACTTGAATGTAGCTATCTATAGGTTTATCTCGAAGTCGAGGTAAGGTTTTAAAATAAGACTCAAACGTTTTTAAAATACTTCTAATAATCCAAACAGTTAAAACTATGCCATAAACCTTAATTAGAATGATAATATTACCTTCAAATTCTGGATAATCATAAAAAACAAAAGGAAACAACTTTAAGGTTATAATTAAAGGAATTATATGTGCTATGTTTCTTGGCGCTTTATGGTCTATTAATAAATCGTCAAAATTAGTTTTAGATTTAGCTGCAATGGTATTAAAGACATTAATTAATAATTTTCGCGTAATATAATCTGCTAAAATTAATATTAATAATAAAAGAATACATTTAGGAACATTTAAATCACCTGAAGAAGCATCTCAAGCATATCAAAAAGAACTAAATAAATTATGAAAGACTTAACACCTTTACAAATTGGTGATAAAATTATATCTGTTACTGGAATTAATCTATACGAAAATACGCGCAAAAAAGCCTTTGTAGAACACAGGGCTTTATTATGTTATATACTAAGAGACAAACTACAAATGAGATGGACGTTTATAGCTGCTTTCTTTATCTCTCAGGGTAAACATATGGATCACGCTAATTGTATGCACCTATTCAAGATGTACCCTATATATAAGAAAGACAATAAAACATTAGATATAATAGAAAACATATTTGCTTTTAAATCTAAAATACCTCTAGACGAAATAGACAAAGTAAATTACCTAGAAAATAAATACGGCACATTAGAAGCAGAATACCTAAAACAAAAAGAA
>DIAL01000025.1:3131-6274 GCA_002414705.1 Flavobacteriaceae bacterium UBA5079 | reverse complement strand
TCCCAAACTATAACAGTCGCGGACACTACGCCTCCTGTGGCTCCAAACTCTCCAGCTGATGTAGCTTACCAATGCATAAGTGAAGTACCATCTGCTGCTGACTTAACAGCAATTGACAATTGTGCTGGTAACATTTTAGGAGTTGCCACTGATGTAACTGATAATGCTGACCCTTGTAATGTTATAATAACAAGAACTTGGACATTTACCGATGGGTGTAATAATACATCTAATGTATCCCAAACTATAACAGTCGCGGATACAATTGCACCTATTGCGACTAATGATCTATCTGATATTTTCGTTACATGTAGCCAAATACCAGAACCTCCTACTCTTGCTTTTGATGATTGCTCAAGTAATGTAACTATTGTAAATTTTGAAGAAGTAAATACGTCTGATGGTACAGAAACAGATTATGAAATTATCTGGAATTGGACAGTTGTTGATACCTGTGGAAATCAAGCACAATTAAGTCAGGCTATTTTTGTAACAAATGAAAACATCATCACTTCTCTAAATGATGATCGTTGTACAGATGATGGAATAATTGATTTATTTGATTATTACAATGGTACCGATACTTCAGGAACATGGATTTCAGAAAACAACAGTGTAACATTAGATGGTAGCTTCTTTGACCCTATAAGTGTTGAATTAGGCGACTATACTTTTAGCTATACTGTTATGGAAAATAGCTGTACAAGTACTACTGAAGTCACCATTAATGTTAATGATGATTGTATTGTATTGGCACCCGAACCTTGTGACAGAGAGAATATCATAGTCTCAACTGCTATAACACCAAATGGTGATCAATGGAATGAAAATTTCGAAATTTCAGGAGTTGATAGCTGTGGATTTGCCTATGATATTCAAATATTCAACCGATGGGGAGCTATCATATATAAAACAAATAACTATCAAAATAACTGGAACGGTACTGCTCACAACTCATCTGTTGGTGGTGCTGATAAAGTCCCAAGTGGAACATATTACTATATCATTAACGTAAGAAATAGTGGATTTAAACCATTAACAGGTTACTTCTACGTAGGAACCAAATAAATATTTAACCTATGAAACTTATTAAAAATTATATAATTGCATTAGCATTTTTGAGTTGTACGGTTGGAATTGCTCAACAATTACCACAGTTTACGCAGTATATGTACAATACAATTTCTATAAATCCTGCTTATGCTGGTAGTAGAGAAACATTAAGTGTTGTTGGATTACATAGAAGTCAATGGGTTGGCTTTGATGGTGGGCCAATTACACAAACACTATCTGTTCATTCTCCTTTAAGGAATGATAAGATTGGTTTAGGTCTGTCTTTTATAAATGATAAATTAGGTGATGAACGTTTTTCTTATCTATATGCAGATTTTTCTTACACTATTCAAACAGGAAAAAAAACTGAATTAGCATTTGGTGTTAAAGCTGGTTTTACAAGTTATACTCTAGACCGATTCTCTGCAGATGCCTCTGGAAATGACCCAGGTATTTATGGTATTGATGACCGTTGGGATCCCAATATTGGTGCAGGTATTTATTGGCACTCTGCTAAATGGTATTTAGGCTTATCTACACCACGTATTTTGACTAATGACTATAACGATGAAACTGGAACTGGACAAGATTATGCAGCTTTGGAGCGTGTGAGTTACTATTTTACTGGTGGTTATGTTTTTACTTTAAGTGAAAACACAAAACTTAAACCCGCGTTTCTTTTAAAAGCAACTAATGGTGCTCCACTATCTTTTGACCTGACTGCAAATTTCTTATTCTATGAGAAATTCTGGGCTGGAGGTGGTTACCGTATTGACAACCAAACATCAGCTTTAGCTGGAATCATTGATTTTCAAGTATCCAGACAATTTCGAATTGGCTATGCTTATGAATATCCATTATCTGACTTAAATGGCTATACAGGTGGAACTCATGAATTATTGGTCATGTTTGAATTATTTAAAACAAAACGAATCAAATCACCTAGATACTTCTAAAAATATAATCGTATGAAAACTAAAATTATATTCACATTCATTGCTTTAAGTAGTACGTTTCTATTTTCGCAATCAAAAGTTGCCGACATATTTTTTGAGAATTACTCATATGTTAAAGCAGCTGAATTATACCAAGAAACAGTAAAAAAAGGTGATAGTAGCGAACACGTTTTAACACGTTTAGGCGACTGTTATTATAATAACTCTGACACTGAATCTGCTGCTATTTGGTATAAATTAGCCTTGGATAAATACAAAAAAGTTAATCCAGAATATATCTATAAATATATTCAAACACAGCGTAGTTTAGGTAAATATGAAGAAGCTGACTCTTGGTTGGTTAAATTTAAAGATATTCAAAATGATGACAGACGAGCTGACGAACTTGATGGCAGCAATATTGCTCTTTATGAATCTTTAAAATCTAGAAAAGGTGTTGACGTAAAAACAAAAAATCTTGATATCAATTCAAAATTCTCGGATTTTGGTTCTTTTATGCACAACAATAAAATGTATTTTGCCTCTGCAAAAAATACAGATAACGATACATACAACTGGAACAATGAGCCTTTTTTAGATATCTACTCTGCTGAAGTTAGCACTGGCGAAAATAATGTTGATAGTATTTCAAATCCAACTAATGTACTAATCAAAGGAAAAGAACGTGACGATGTTCATGAAGCTAGCGTTTGTATAACTAATGATGGCAACACTATTTATTTTACAAGATTTAATGTAGATAAAAGAAATAAACCTGTATACGACAAAAAGGGAACTTCTAATTTAAAAATATACAGAGCAACTAAAAATGAAGACAATAGCTGGGGAAATGTCTTGGAATTACCATTTAATGACGACAGCTTCTCAACTGGTCACCCAACTTTAAGTCCGGACAACAAAACATTATATTTTGTTTCAGATCGTGAAGGCGGTTTAGGTCAAACCGATATTTATCGTGTTGCAATAAATGGTGACAGCTATGGATCTCCTGAAAATTTAGGTAATAAAATTAATACTGAAGGACGTGAAATGTTTCCTTTTGTAGCTAAAGATAGTACACTTTATTTTTCATCTGATGGTTATCTAAATCTAGGTTTATTAGATATCTATAAAACAAATATGTTAAAAGTCTCT
>DIAL01000025.1:769-3080 GCA_002414705.1 Flavobacteriaceae bacterium UBA5079 | reverse complement strand
AAGCTGAAGTTGAGAATATGGGAGCACCATATAATAGTGGCTTTGACGATTTTGCATACTTTATAGATAGTGATACTCAAAAAGGATATTTCTCATCTAATAGAGCCGACGGAAAAGGTGGTGATGATATATATGGATTTACAGCACAACCATGTAAACAAATAATTACAGGAACTGTTAGAGATGGTAAATTACTAACACCAATTGCCATGGCAACCGTTCAATTAATTGATGAATCTGGTAAAATTGTAACCGAAGTAATGAGTGATGAAAACGGGGTTTATGAAATTGAAGCTGACTGTAGTCAAAAGTATAAAATTCTAGGTATAAAAGCTGATTATAAGGATGACTTAAAAGATATTGCTACAACCGACATTACTGGTTTTGAACATACTGTAGATCTTAATTTGATACCGTTAATAAACGATAATGAAATAGTAATTAACCCTATATTCTTCGACTTTGATAAATGGGGAATTAGAGCAGATGCAGCCTACGAGCTAGAAAATATTGTTTCCGTAATGCGTGCACATCCAAATATGGTTATAAAAATTGAATCACATACAGATAGTCGTGGTGGTGATAATTACAACTTAAAACTGTCAGACAGACGTGCTAAATCAACTCAAGAATATTTATACTCTAGAGGGATTTCTAAAGAGCGTATTGAAAGTGCCATTGGATATGGAGAAACTCAATTGGTTAACGATTGCTCAAATGGTGTGAAATGTTCTAAAGAAAAACATCAAGAAAACAGACGTTCTAAATTTATAATCTTAAACGATACTAATTAATAAAAATTGATTTAAACATACAGTTAATAAGATTTGTGAATATTTAATATGCTTACACATCATTAAAACCTTCCTAACAATAATCTTAATAACTAAAAAACCACTCCACTCGGAGTGGTTTTTAAATTTTAAATAGTTTACTATTTTACTAATTTAAAATAGTAGATTTATAAATTTAATCCCAATCAAAAAACGATTATGACAAATAAACTACTACTTACCCTATTTACATTAAGCATATTCCATTCTATACAAGCACAAACCAAAACGCAAAGCGCTAGTGTTGAGAAATCTGTTTTTAGTATACAAACAGGCTTTTTAGGATTATGGGTAAACCATGAAGCTAAATTGACAAACAAAATTGCTTTGAGAACTGAAGTAGGTTTAGATGCAGGAATTTTTGCTGGCTATAATTATCCTAAAACTGGTTTTTTTATGGTTCCAGCCCTTACATTAGAGCCACGTTGGTATTACAACATTAATAAGCGTGTAAGGAAATCTAGAAATATTTCAGGTAATAGTGGGAATTTTATATCATTAAAAACCACCTATCATCCAGATGTAATTGTTCTTGCTAATTATGATAATATAGATTTTATAAGCGATTTTTTAATTGTTCCTACTTGGGGAATTAGACGTCAAATTGGCAAGCATTTTAATTACGAAACGGGAATAGGTATTGGATATATTCACTTTTTTAATCCAGACAAGGTTTCTTTTGATAATGATTCAGATGTTGCCGTTAACTTACACTTACGACTTGGATACCACTTCTAAATTACAATCAAAAAAAACTACCACCTAGTCAAACTAGGTGGTAGTTTTTTTTATAATCTAAATGAAATCTTGTCTTATTTCTTAACGAAAATATTAGTGTAGTACCAATCTCCTTCCGCATTTTGATCTGCAGATAAATCGAAGTCTGTAAAATTGCCTTCAATATTCGCTTTATGATTTGGACTGTTTAACCAGGCATTCACTACCGTTTGAGCTGATGTAAAACCGTAGGCTACATTTTCTGAAACATTACGAGCTCCTAAACTACTTTCTAAAAATAATTTACGTTGATAAAAATTATCATGCGATACATTATCATGTTCAATCATGTAGTCTGTATGATTAAATGCTTGAGCTTTAATTATATCAATATTATGCAAAGGATTTAGTCCAATACTTAATCTGTGGTCATTAATCAATTCCATAATTTCTATTTCTATGGTTTTGGTCTGTGGAACAACTAAATTTTCAGTATTAATTTCTGCTGCTTTGTCTTCTATTGGGTCAGAAGAACAAGAAGTCATAAACATGACTAATAATACCATTAAAGGTAGTAATGTAAACTTTTTCATTGTAGGTAATTTAGATTTGGGACTATAAAAGTAGAAACCTATATCTAAAAAACTGTTAATGAAATGTTAAAATCGATTAAAAGCACGCATTTAATCGGTTTTTAATGTTTTTTATCGATAAAATACACGTTTACAAACTCAAAAAGTGTATTTCATCGTTATTATCAT
>DIAL01000025.1:0-665 GCA_002414705.1 Flavobacteriaceae bacterium UBA5079 | reverse complement strand
ATCGATTTTTAATCCAATTGTATTCCTCGTCTATTTGGTAATGTATACGATCGTGTAATCTATTGGGTCTTCCTTGCCAAAATTCAATAGAGATAGGCTTTACCATGTAACCTCCCCAAAAGTCAGGTCTAGGAATTTCTTTACCTTCATATTGAAGCTCCAAATTCTTTAAATCTGCTTCCAGTTGTTCTCTATCTTTAACAACGGAACTTTGATTTGATGCTATTGCGCCTAGTTGACTTCCTCTTGGTCTAGATTCAAAGTAGCCATCACTTAAATTTTCTGCTAATTTTTCAGCAATACCTTTTATAATAATCTGACGTTCTGCTCCATGCCAGAAAAACGATAAACACACATTTGGATTTTTAGCAATGGCTCTACCTTTCTCACTTTCATAGTTAGTAAAAAAAATAAATCCTTCATAGGTAAAACGCTTTAATAAGACGACGCGATTTTTTGGGAAACCGTCTAATCCTATGGTAGAAATGGTCATAGCATTTGTTTCATCTTCTTCAAAATGTAAATCTGTTTCATGAAACCATTTTTTAAAAAGTTCCATGGGGTTTTCTGGTGTTTCTTCTAATAAAAGTTCCCCTTTATCATATACTTTTCTGTAGTTACCTAGGTCTCTGTCCATTGACATTGTCATTATTTTTTTATTACAT
>DIAL01000157.1:29161-44684 GCA_002414705.1 Flavobacteriaceae bacterium UBA5079 | reverse complement strand
TATCACCTTTAAGGTGCTTTAAAACTTTTGCTCCTACTTGAGCTCCGTTTATAGCTGGGGCGCCTACAGTAATTTTGTCACCATCAGCAATTAAAAGAACGTTGTCGAAAGAAACTTCCTGACCTTCTTCTGTTGCTAAACGATTAACAAAAACTCTTTGGTCTTTTTCAACTTTGAATTGATGCCCTGCTATCTCTACAATTGCGTACATAGCGTAACGTTTTTATTAAATTAGTTTATTAAATAAGCTCACCCTACGATAAGCGGATGCAAATATACTGCTAAATAATTAAACTACAAACGTTTTGCGAAAATTAAGAAATATTCCAACTTTTCTTATAATACTGCATAACCGTAAAAGCTGAAATAACGGTTGTTGCCATACCCATAATTCCAACTACAAAAGTTAAAACACCAACACTCACAGGAGATCCAACATTAACAACACTTAAAACTTGTGCTAAAAATTCAGTATTAATTTCTGTTATATACAGTAAAAAGAAAATGGTAAAAACAACCGTTGCAATACCACCTGTAATTAATCCTGCTATAAAACCGCTTGAGTAGCTGAAATTCTCACCTTGCTCTAACTTGTAATAACGTATGGTTTCAAAAATCCCAAAAGCTGTAATAAATGCGTTTACAAAACTAAAAGCCGGGTTTGTATGCTTATCAAACATGGCGAGTATTAAAAAATATGCAATTAGAACAGCACTTGTAATAAGACCAAACCGAATAGGAAGAATAATATTTTTCATAAGTCAATAATTTTTTGGTTTTCTTAAATTTCGTAAAAATTTATGTCAAATAATAATTTGTTTATGTTTTTTTGGCATTCATGAGAAAAGCGATAAGTATTTCTTATTTTTGAAAAATCGTAACATTTTGAACACGTAACAGACATATTAGTTGTCATTTAACAAAAAACAAAAACAGATGAAAAAAGGATTATTAACTTTTTCTGCATGTTTACTAGCGGTAATTACTAGTGTTGCACAAGAAGTGAAATTTGAAGAATTTGATTTAGATAATGGTTTACACGTTATTCTTCATCAGGACAATACAGCTCCAGTAGTATCTACATCGGTGATGTATGATGTAGGTGGTAAAGATGGTGACCGGAGCCGTACAGGTTTTGCTCACTTTTTTGAACACCTATTATTTGAAGGAACCGAAAACATTGGCCGTGGTGAATTTATGAAAATCATTCCAGCAAATGGCGGAACTTTTAATGCCAACACATCCCAAGACAGAACGTATTATTTTGAAGTATTCCCTTCAAATAAAATGGAATTAGCATTCTGGTTAGAATCTGAACGCATGTTACATCCTGTTATTGACCAAGTTGGAGTGGATACTCAAAACGAAGTAGTAAAAGAAGAAAAACGCCAGAGTTTTGATAACAGACCTTATGGACAATTACTAAACACAATTGGTGAAAATTTATTTTCTGTTCATCCATACAAAGGCTCAAATATTGGAGAGATGGCGCATTTAGATGCTGCAACTTTAGAAGAGTTTATGGCATTTTTTAAAACTTATTATGTTCCTAACAACGCTGTTTTAGTTGTTGCTGGAGATATTGACCTTGCAAAAACAAAAGGATTAGTGAAAGATTATTTTGGAGCCGTTAAAAGAGGTCCAGAAGTTGAACGTAATTTCCCCGTTGAAGAATCTATTACAGAAACAATTAAAGCAACTACTTACGATAAGAACATTCAAACACCTGCTATTATTGCCGCATACAGAACACCAGGTATGGCAACTAGAGATGCACGTGTGTTGGATATGATTTCAACATACTTGAGTGGTGGAAAAAGTTCCGTACTCTATAAAAAATTAGTGGACGACCAAAAACAAGCATTGACTGTACAAGCTGTAAACATTCCACAAGTTGACTATAACATCTTTGCCTTATTCGCTTTACCTTTAGGCGACCAAGTTACTATTCAAACATTATTATCTGAAATGGATGAGGAAATTGTAAAAATGCAAAATGAATTAATTTCAGAGCGCGATTATCAAAAACTTCAAAATCAATTTGAAAATCAGTTTGTAAACGCAAACTCAAGCATTTCTGGAATTGCTGAATCTTTAGCTTCCTACTATCTATTATATGGTGATGTAAACCTTATTAATAATGAAATAGACATTTACCGTTCTATTACAAAAGAAGACATACAAAACGTAGCTAAAAAGTACTTAAACGCTAACCAACGTGTAGAAATTGAATATTTACCTAAAAAAGACGATCAATAAGATGAATATATATAACGTAAAAACAAAATTATCTGCTTTTGTAGTCCTGTTTTTTATTGCTATTAGCGTTTCAGCTCAAATAGACCGATCTAAACAACCAAAAGCTGGACCAGCACCAAAAATCACTTTGGAAGAACCTGGCGAATTCGAATTAAAAAACGGCTTAAAAGTTTTAGTTGTTGAAAATCATAAATTACCACGTGTTTCCTATTCATTACGAATAGATAACAGCCCTATTTTTGAAGGCGATATTGCTGGAGTAACTAGTGTTTTAGGTTCTATGCTAGGAAATGGAACAACGTCTATCCCTAAAGATGCCTTTAATGAAGAAATCGATTTTTTAGGTGCAAGCCTTAATTTAGGTTTTGGCAACGGCTATGCAAGTTCATTAACTAAATATTCTGAACGTATTTTAGAATTAATGGCAGATGCTGTTATTAATCCATTATTAACAGAAGAAGAATTTGAAGCTGAAAAGACCAAACTTATTGAAGGTTTAAAAAACAGCGACAAAAACCCAGATGCTATTGCTGGCCGTGTTGGAAGCGCTTTATCTTACGGAAAAAACCATCCTTATGGTGAGTTTACAACGGAAGAAACTATCAAAAACATAACGTTTGATAACATCAAAGCCTATTACCAACAATACATGAATCCTACTAATGCGTATTTAGTAGTTATTGGTGATGTTGACTTTAGAACAGTTGAAAAGCAAGTCAAAAAATACTTTAAGAATTGGGAAACTGGTGCAAGTGTATCAACTACAATCCCAAAATTAGCTGAAAGCTTACCAGTACCTCAAATTAACTTTATTGATGTTCCTGGTGCTACACAATCTAATATTTCTGTAACCAACAACGTATCATTAAAAATGAACGATCCAGATTATTTTTCTGCCATTATTGCCGATGAAATTCTTGGTGGAGGTGGTGAAGGGTATTTATTTTTAAACCTTCGTGAAAAACATGGTTACACCTATGGTGCTTATTCAAGTCTTGGAGCCAATCGTTATGGAATGTCTCGCTTTAGCACAACCGCTAAAGTCAGAAACATGGTAACTGATAGTGCAGTGGTTGAAACATTGAAAGAAATTAAGCGTATTAACAACGAACCTGTAGATGCTGAAGTTTTACGTAATGTAAAAGCAAAATACACAGGTAACTTTGTAATGGCTTTAGAGCGTCCGCAAACCATTGCTAATTATGCTTTAAATATTAAATTGAATAATTTACCAAAGGATTTTTACGCAACATATCTTCAAAAAATAAACGATGTCACCATAGAAGACGTTCAAGCAGCTGCAAAAAAATACATGCGCCCAGAAAATGCACGTGTTATAGTAGTTGGAAACGGAAGTGAAGTTCTTGAAAATCTTGAAAAAGTTGGCTTACCAATTCGTTATTATGACAAATATGCTGACTTAACTGACAAGCCAGAATACGAAATTGAAATGCCTGCGGATATGGATGCCAATAAAGTGCTTAACGCCTATATTAATGCCATTGGAGGGAAAACTACTTTAGACAAAGTAAATTCAGTTTACATTACTGCTGAAGCGGAATTACAACCAGGTGTGGTTATTAATTTAGAAATGAAGAAAACCATAAAAAACCAATCTTTACAACAAATTAGCGTTATGGGTCAAACTCAAAAGCAAGTTTTAGATGGTAGCGCTGGTTACTCTATGGCTCAAGGTCAACGTAAAGATATGACAGATGATGAAGTTAAAGATGCACAAATAGAATCGTCTCCTTTTCCTGAAGTAAACTATTTAAATGGTGGTGTTACTTTAGAAAAAATTGAAAAGGTAGATGGAGTAAACGCTTACAAAATTAAAGTTGACGAAAAGACTTCAGTTTACTACAGTGTTGAAACTGGCCTAAAAATTAAAGAAGTAGAGGCTTCAGAAATGGGGCAGTCAGCTACTTTTTATGGCGAATATAAAGCTGTTTCTGGAATTCAGTTTCCTTTTAAAATTTCGCAATCAATGGGTCCAAGAACAATTGACTTTATTGTAAAAGAAGTTAAAGTAAACGAAGGTGTTACTGATGCTGATTTTGAATAATTAGAAATCGATAATTCATATTTAAAAGCCTGAAGGAAACTTCGGGTTTTTATTTTTTCCGCTTATGCGATAAATACACACCAACTAAAATAATAAGCGATCCTAATCCTTGCCACATACTAAAACCCTCACCATCTAAAACACCCCAAATCAGTGCTATAATTGGCATTAAATACGTAACCGAAGATGCAAAAACAGGTGTAGATATTTGTACCAATTTATTAAATAACACTTTTGCTAAAGCGGTTCCAAAAAATGACAAAAAAACAACATATAACAATGACATTTTCAGGTTTGGATTGGATAGTGTTTCTTCAGTAAAAAAATCAGTAAAAAACAATATTACCAAAGCTGGAATAGTAATAACTGCGTAATTACCAGCAGCAATTGCTAATGGTTTTACATCTTGTAAATACCGCTTTATAATATTCACATTAGCAGCATACATTATGGTAGAAACAATAACAAAACCAGCATATAAATAGTTTTGTTCCGGATTTAACTCAGCTCCTTTTAAAATAAGAATTGCTGTACCAATGAAACCAATAATTACACCTAACACTTGACGTTTAGTTGATGCTATTTGAAATACAGCAAATCCTAGTAAGATAGTATTTAATGGCACTAATGAATTTAAAATAGATGCAACAGCACTATCAATTTCTGTTTCAGCGATAGCAAATAAGAATGCTGGGAAGAAAGAACCTAAAAATCCAGAAAGCCCAATCCATTTCCATTGCTGCTTACTAATAGTTTTAAGTGAATAAAAACCAGCAGCAAGTAAGAAAATTCCTGTTATTATAGTTCGGAGAGCACCCAATTGATAAGGTGACAGACCCAAAAGTGATTTTTTTATTAAAATAAATGAGGTGCCCCAAATCACGGAAAGCACCACTAAATATAACCACTTACTATTAATTTGTTTCATATCAAAACGTTTCTTGCTACAAAACTCCAATTTTAAATGCAATAAATAAAAATATTTATTAATTTTGTATTGAACTTAATTAGATTTTCAAAATGAAGACATTAAAAAAAATTATGACACTTGTAATACTAACTTTAGTATTCGCGAGTTGTAAAAATGAAACAACTCCAGAAGTTGTAACTGTTGAAACTACTGAAACAGCATCAACTGAAGTTGCAGTTGCAGAACTAGATCCAAATGCAAAATATGCTAAAGCAGAATTTACTATTGAAGGTATGACGTGTGCTATGGGTTGTGCAAAAACAATTGAAAAGAAAATGGCTAAAATGGATGGTGTAAAATCGGCTAAAGTTGATTTTGACACGCGTATTGCTATGGTAGAATATGATGAAGCTAAAGTAAATGCAACTTCTTTAGAAGACGTGGTAAAAAAAGCTGGCGATGTATATTCTGTAAAAGACATGAAAACGGTTGAAAGCTTTGATGCTGATAAAAAGCCTTGCGACAAAGATTGCAAAAAAGCGTGTTGTGCAGAGAAAACAGAAGCTGAAAAAACAGCTTGTGCTAAAGACTGTAAAATGGCTTGTTGCGCAGACAAAGCAAAAGCATAATCAAAAAAAAATATTATACTAAAAAGCCACTCAAATGAGTGGCTTTTTTATTTCCAGTTAATGGTTTCCATGATGTGCTGAATATCCTTTTGCAGATATTTGGCGGCAGGCAAAATAGAATCAAAATTAGGTTTAGCATAAAAATACAACGAACCTGTTACAAAGTGATTAAGACTATCCGTTACATAAAATTGGGATTGTGATGCTGCATTACCACCAACCTCATAAAACATGCCGTAAACCTTACGTTCTTTATTAGCATAAAGCTGTTCGGCAATTTCATCTGCTTTTACCGTATGTTCTTGGGTGAAACCTTGCGCATCTTTAAGGAGTCTATCTAGGCGTTCTTTATTACTGGTAATTGGTTTATAGGTTATATAAATGGTGCCTTTTAAAGCAGGATACATTAAATCAATTCCATAACTACCAGAATCATTCCCAATGGTTCGTGCTTTAATTTGCGTTGCCAATTCGTTTTTTTCAAAAGTAAACGGAAAACCAGCTTCTAGCTTTTTATAATTGGCTTTTGGATACTCCAGACGTAAATGTGCAGCAGGCTTTGGTAAGGCATCATTACCGCAAGCCGTTAGGATTATTGCTAGAATTATAATTAATATATTTTTAAATTTCATTTTTTTTATTTTAATGAATAAATCAAGGAATAGTAACCTTGACTCGCGTAATGCGTTTTTTATCCAAGGCTTCTATTATAAAAACGTAATTTCCGAAATATATTTTACTGCCCTGTTTTGGGAAACTTTTAGAGAATTCTAAAATAAAACCAGCCAAGGTTTCTGCTTCGCCTTTTTCAGCTTCAAACAAACTATCATCTTCAACTTTTACAATTTTATAAAAATCTTTTAGAGCTGTTTTTCCTTCAAAAACATAATTATTATTGTCTAGTTTGGAATAGACCAAATCTTCATCATCAAACTCATCACTAATATCGCCTACAATTTCTTCAATAATATCTTCTAAAGAAATTAATCCGGATGTACCTCCATATTCATCCACTACAACAGCTAAATGGACTTTCTTTTCTTGAAATTCTACCATTAAATCATCTAGCTTTTTATTTTCTGGCACAAAAAACGGTTCTCTTAACAGCGTTGTCCAATCAAATTGCTTTCGGTCTAAAAACGGCAATAAATCTTTTACGTACAGTATGCCTTTAATTTTATCAATATTTTCCTCGAAAACAGGAATTCTTGAATAGCCATTATTCACAATTTCTGGAATAATTTCTAAATATTTCTGATTGATATTTAAAGCAAAAATATCTATTCTCGGTCGCATAACCTGTTTGGTATCTGTATTCCCGAAAGATACGATGCCTTTTAAAATTTTCTGTTCTTCTTTAGTGGTATCTGCTTCGCTGGTTAACTCTAAAGCTTGCGATAATTGATCCACACTTAAATTAGATTTCTGCTTCCCTAGCCTATTGTGAATTCCTAATGTTATGCTACGCATAGGTAAACTTAAAGGTGAAAAAAGAAAATCTAAAACACGCAATGGATATGCCATAAGAATGGCAAATTTCATCCGATTTCGGCTGGCATAAATTTTGGGTAAAATTTCGCCAAACAACAATATTAAAAAGGTAATAACTACAACTTCCAATAAAAACTGAAGAAGTTCCGATTGGATGCCTTTAAAAATAAATTCGCCTAAATACGCAAAGAGTATAACAATACCAATATTGATGAAATTGTTAGCCACTAAAATGGTTGCTAATAATTTTTTAGGTCGTTCTAATAATTTAGAGATAATATTAATTGCAGTGGCATTTGTTTCGGTTTCATTTTCAATATCTGTTCTGGTTAATGAAAATAGAGCCACTTCAGCTCCAGAAATTAGTGCCGAACAAAGTAATAATACAAATAAGAGTGCAATTCCAAATAATATGGAATAATCAACGGATATAGTTAGTGATAAAAAACTGGGAGGTTCTAGGTCCAATGGTCGTTGGTTTTAATGACGATTAAAATGGTAAATCGCCTTCTGGCATATTTACTTCTGGTTTAGGAGTAATTGGCTCTTGACGAGGTTGTGCGCTTTGCGCGGTTTGGTTTTGTTGTGATTGCTGCTGACTAGATGACGTATTTCCAACATCATTTTTAGTAGTCAAGAATGTAAAATCTGTACATTGAATTTCAGTAGAATACCGGTCATTTCCACTTTCATCTTGCCACTTTCTGGTTTTTATACGACCTTCAATGTATACTTTGTCTCCTTTACTTAAATACTTCTCACAAACTTCAGCTGCTTTATTTCTAACTACAATATTGTGCCATTCTGTATTGGTAACACGTTCATTGGTTTGCTTGCTTGTATATGTCTCGTTGGTAGCCAATGGAAAACGTCCAATACAGCCACCACCTTCAAAATAGTGCATCTTTACTTCATCTCCCAAATGCCCAATTAGCATAACTTTATTTAACGTTCCTGACATATTTTTTTATTTGTTTGGCAAAATTACGCTTTTGCTATTCATAAACTTAAAATTAGTAAAAAAATATGAGCTTGCTAAATTTCAGATTGAAAATTAAAAGCATCTATAAAGTTTTTAATAAGAACTGGAACCGCATAATTTTCTATTTCAGAAATAGCAATACCAGATTTCGGTAAAGTAGTTGTTTTTATAATCCAGAATTTGGTATGTAAATGCTGATGCGATAATTTATGAATAATATCAATGGAATTGAATAAGGTTAGATTTTCAAAAAAATCATCAGAATTTAATTCTTTCAGAAATTCAGTTTCATTCAAACTTTTGGTAGTTTCCAACAACGGAAATTGATATAAATTTTGCCAAATTCCTTTCCCTTTACGTTTCTCCAGGATAGTTTGTCCATCATTTGTGACATAAACCAGAAAATTAAAGAATTTATTTTTGGGTTTATTACTTTTTATTTTAACGGGTAAAATAGCTATATCATTTTCCCTGAAAGCAACACAGTTATCCATTAACGGGCAAGCTAAACAGTTTGGGCTACTTGGTTTGCATTGTATAGCACCAAATTCCATAATGGCTTGATTAAAATCGGCTGGATTATTAACATCAATAATATCTGTTGCAAGTGCTTTAAAAACTTTTTTACCTTCGGTACTATTTATAGGTGTGTGGATTCCATAAAACCTAGCAAGAACACGATAAACATTTCCATCAACAACAGCAGCAACTTCGTTAAAGCAAAAAGAAGCTATGGCACTTGCTGTATAATCGCCAACACCTTTTAGTTTTAGTAAATCCTTATAGGTGTTTGGGAAATTTCCGTTCAATTCAAAAGCCACGTATTTTGCTGTAGCATGTAAATTTCTAGCTCTTGAGTAGTAGCCCAAGCCTTGCCAAAGTTTTAAAACAGCCTCTTCGTGTGCATTTGCAAGGTCGAAAACTGTAGGGTATTGTGCTATAAAAGCTTCGTAATAAGGCAGACCTTGCTTAATTTGCGTTTGTTGCAAAATAATTTCGGATAACCATATATAGTATGGGTTTTTGGTATTTCGCCACGGTAAATTGCGCTTATTAATTGAATACCAACTAATTAATGTTTTTGTTATATACATTTGAGAAATATACTAATGGCAAAAATAAAGGTTTATATTCTTAAATTTTAATGAATTAGGTTTGAAATATTGAATTTTTAATTCCTATATTTGCATCCCTTATTAGATTAATAGCAACATAATAAAAAAAGTAAAATGACAAAAGCTGATTTAGTAGCAAAAATTTCTGAAAAATTAGGAATTGAAAAAGGCGATGTACAGGCAACTGTTGAAACATTTATGGAAGAAGTGAAAACTTCATTAGAGAGTGGAGATAATGTTTATTTAAGAGGTTTTGGAAGCTTTATAATTAAAACAAGAGCCGAAAAAACTGGAAGAAATATTTCTAAAAATACAACTATCAAAATACCTGCTCACAATATTCCTGCATTTAAACCTGCAAAAGTATTTGTAGAAGGTGTTAAAACGAATGTTGACGTCAAGTAAAAACATTAAATTATTAACTTAAAACAAGTAACTTATGCCAAGTGGTAAAAAGAGAAAGAGACACAAGGTAGCAACGCATAAGCGTAAAAAGAGAAGACGCGCTAACCGTCACAAGAAGAAGAAGTAAGCTTAAAAAGTAGTTATTTAACTACTTTTTTGGTTTTTAAAACAAAGAGTTCTTTGAAATTGAGTTTCTCAATGCACCAATTTGTGTATTGTGTTTACTCTTCGGATTTAAAAAAAAATCCTGTGAGATACCATAACTATTGTCAATTTCAAAACTGACTATAGCTATGGTTTCTTTCTATTGTTTATAATGAGCAGTAGAAAAAATAGTATTAATCCATCTGTCATACCTAATGTATGGTAGATAAAAATTAACAAAATGGATAAAGAATTAATTATTCGGTCTGGTTCAGACAACGTTGATTTTGCCTTATTAAAAGATGGAAGACTAGTTGAATTACAAAAAGATGAAGGTGGTAACAACTTTTCTGTTGGCGATGTGTTTATTGCCAAAATAAGAAAAGCTGTTCCAGGTTTAAATGCAGCATTTGTAAATGTGGGCTATGAAAAAGATGCCTTTTTACATTATCATGATTTAGGACCTAAACTCCCTTCCCTTTTAAAATTCACAAAACGTGTAAGCACAGGTAAACTAAAAGACTATTCTTTAAAGAATTTCCCATTTGAAAAAGATATTGATAAAGACGGCAAAATTAATGACGTTATAAAATCAAATCAATCTACTTTAGTACAAATAGTTAAAGAGCCGATATCTACAAAAGGACCACGGATTAGTTCCGAATTGTCCATAGCTGGTAGATACATTGTTTTAGTGCCTTTTTCAGACCGTATTTCTATTTCTCAAAAGATAGAAGATCGTGAAGAGAAAGACCGCTTAAAACGCCTTGTAAAGAGCATTACGCCTCAAGGTTTCGGTGTTATTGTACGAACTGTAGCAGAAGGCAAAAAAGTAGCAGAGCTAGACAAAGATTTACAAAATTTAATCGGTCGTTGGACCGCCATGTGTAAAAAGCTAGACAAAGCACACCACCCAAGTAAAGTACTTGGAGAATTGAACAAAGCCTCGTCCATATTACGTGATATTTTTAACGATACGTTTACAAATATCCATGTAGATGACGAAGAGCTTTACATTCAAATTAAAGATTACGTGCAGGAAATTGCACCAAAAAAAGAATCTATAGTGAAATTATATCAATCCAATGTTCCCATTTTTGAGAAGTTTGGTGTAGAAAGACAGATAAAAACGTCCTTCGGGAAAACTGTTTCTATGGCAAAAGGCGCTTATTTGGTTATAGAACACACTGAAGCACTGCATGTAGTAGATGTAAATAGTGGAAATCGTTCCAATAAAGCTCGCAATCAAGAGGAAACAGCCTTGGAAGTTAATATGATATCTGCAACTGAAATTGCTAGACAACTTCGTCTACGTGATATGGGTGGCATTATTGTTATTGACTTTATTGATATGACGAAAGCTGAAAACAGAAAAACGCTTTACAATCATCTTCGTGATGAAATGAAAGATGACAGAGCGAAACACAAAATACTACCACCAAGTAAATTTGGTTTAGTACAGATCACAAGACAACGCGTACGTCCAGAAATGAACATTAAAACGCGTGAGGAAAATCCCGATGCTGCAAACGGCGAGGATGTTGAGGCACCAATTGGTATTGTGTCTAAAATTTCTCACGATCTTGAACAATTATTAAAAAAAGACTATACGAAGGTGACTTTAAACACACATCCTTTTATAGCAGCCTTTTTAACAAAAGGTATTCCATCTATTCGTTCAAAATGGTTTTTTGAACACAAAAAATGGGTCAAAATTTTACCAAGAGATGCTTACACATATTTAGAGTACCACTTTTTTGATAAAGATGGTAAACAAATTAAATAATAAAAAAGCTCCGAATGTTTTCGGAGCTTTTTTTATGCCTTCATGTTACTAAAAATTCTTTTTGTTATTGGTTTCCACCACTTACAATTAAAAATTCAGAACGACGGTTTAATTGGTGTTGGTCTTCTGTACAGTTTGAACCACAATTAACTTTCGGTTCATTTTCACCCATACCTTGACCAGAAATTCTACTTGCATCTATACCTTTAGAAATCACATATTGGACAGTTGTTTTTGCACGTCTGTCTGATAATTTCTCATTGTATGGAGCTGATCCACGACTATCCGTGTGAGATGTTGCTTTAATAACCATATTTGGATACTTGTTCATGATTTGAACTAATTTATCCAACTCAAATGCAGCTTTAGCTGTTACATTCGATTTATCAAAATCGAAATAAATAGGATTTAATTCCACACGATCTGCAACTAATATTTTCTCAATAGGATTTAATGGAATTTGTACTGTAGTTTCTTCATCTCTTGTTCCAGCAACAGCTACTTTATTACTTTCGTAACCATCTAAAGTTACTTCTACTTGTGTATCTGTTTCACATTCAACAATAAATTCAGCTATCCCATTTTCGTTTGATAGTTTAGATGCCATTTTGTTTCCTTGGTCATCCACTATGGATGCCATAGCTCCAGATAATGGTTTCCCTGTTGTAGCATCTACAATAGTTGCTGTTATTAAAACATCGCAAATTGGTTGTAGTTTTTTAAGCATGTAAATATCATCACTTCCTTTTCCGCCTTCACGATTTGAAGATACATAACCTTCACCAGATTCTTCATTCATAACAAATGCAAAATCGTCTGCATTACTATTTACTGGAATCCCAACATTACGTACAGGCGCCATTTTTCCGTCAATTTCCTTTGTATAGAAAACATCCATGGAACCAAGACCTAAATGACCATCGGACGAAAAGTATAAAGTACCATTATCACTTGAATAAGGGAATTTTTCATTGCCTTCGGTATTTACTTTCTGACCTAAATTCACAGCATCTCCAACTGTTCCGTTGTCGTTAACTGGAGCCATGTAAATATCAAACAATCCGAAACCGCCTGGCATATTAGATTGGAAATATAATCTTTTACCATCTGCACTCATTGCTGGGTTACTAACATTGTAATTTGGGCTATTTAATTTAAGCGGCTCAACATTTTGCCATTTTTCACCATTTTTGGTTGCCTTAAATAAATGTAAAACACTGTATTTAGTATTTGAAATACTATCTTTTTCATATTCACCTTCAAAGAAACTTTCACGTGAAAAATACATGGTGTTACCATCTGGACTAAACGTAACAGTACCTTCGTGGTATTTAGTATTAATATCTCCTTCTACTTGATCTGCTTCTTGGTATGTACCATCCGTAAGAATTGTAGATACATAAACATCTAAAAATGGTTGATCATTCCAACCGTAATTACGTCTGGCATTGTTTCTAGCAGATGTAAAATAAAACTGACCATTATTTACTGTTCCACCAAAATCAGAGTTTTCTGAATTAATATCTAAATTCTGAATATTAAACTTTTTACCTTTTTCTAAAATCTTTGGTAAATAATCTGGATTTGCTTGAAAAGCTACAGCACGATCGTCTCCTGGACGCATACTAGCAAAACGTTGCATTTGCTCATTAGACTCTTTATACTTACCATTTGCTTTAAGCATTTGGGAGTATTTGTAAATGGTTTCTGCATTTTGAGATGTCTCCAAAGATTTTGAAAACCAACGTTCCGCTTCAACCGTATTAAAAATATTATAATTTGCCTCGCCTAATTGAGTATATACATAAGTATCAGCTTTACCATTTTCTACTAATTTATTGTAATCTTCAATAGCTTCCACAAACTCATATTTAGCAAAATGCTTATCGGCTGCTTGTGTGGCTTTGTTTTGAGCAGTTGCACTTAAACTACTCATGAATATAAGTGCTATAAATATTTTAATGTTTTTCATTATGTTTAGCTTAAGTGATTAGAAATAACGTGGTGAACGCGATACTTTTTTTGTGAAACTGAAATCGAAGTTTATAAATATCTCGTGTGATGATGTGGTAGCGATGTCTAAATCAGACTGAACGCTATCATAAGCATAACCGATTCTTAAGTTAGGAGAAACCATGAAGTTAATCATCCCAGTAAATGAATCGTCTAAACGATAACCTACACCAACTTCAACAAAGTTGTACATAAACAAGTTTGCATTTACATCAAAACTAACAGGTGCATCAAACGCCATTTTAACCATTCCGTGTGGTTTTAAGGCAAATTCTTCTGATAAGTTAAAAACATAACCAGCACCAGCGAATAAATGTTGTGTTTCAGAACCTACTTTAACACCGTTGGTTGCATCTAAATGTACAGAATTTAACATGTTTGGCATAGAAACAGACACGTAATATTTACTTGGTTTATAAAAATAAACACCTGCTCCAATGTTTGGTGTAACACCATCTACATTTTCTTGAAGAAATGGATCATTAATATCAATAACATCCAATCCTACCAATCCAACTTTATGGAATGTTGCACCAGCTTTAACACCAAATGCTAATTTATTATCACCTCCCAGAGGTAATGTGTATGAGAAATCTGCATACACATTATTTTCTCTAACTGGTCCAATTTCATCATTGATAAAAGACAAACCTAAACCAACGCGTTTTCCTACTGGAGAACTGATGGAAAGTGTTCCTGTATTGGGAGAACCTTCTAATCCGACCCATTGACTTCTGTAAAGTGCACCAATAGCAATTCCTTCAAAAGAACCTGCATAGGCTGGGTTTACCACGTTCATATTATACATGTACTGCGTGTACTGCGGATCTTGTTGTGCGTGCATAAAGGATGCAGACAATAAGAATACGAAAATTATATATAGTTTTTTCATTATTAAATTTTGGTTGTGTTCGTTTACTTGTTGATATATATCCATGCCGTTTTTACTTTACCTTCTTGATATTTCATAACGTAGAAATACGTTCCAACAGGTAATTCATCACCATTATCGGCAACTCCTCCAAACTCGTTGGTGTAACCATTAGTTTTACTGTATACTTTAATACCATTACGATTAAATATTTCTAAACTTGTTACATCGTAACCCGTTAAATCAAACGTATCGTTAAAGTTATCATTATTAGGAGTAATAACCTGCGGAATAACCTGTACCAAACATTCTTCTGTAGTAAATGTTTCAGTAGATGATACTGGACAAGGTCCTGCTGTTGTATACTCTATAGTATAGGTTGTATTTGTAACGGCATTAGACACAACTCCGGTTGATGAATTAATCGTTGCACCATCATTAGGTTGAGGATTAAATCCGAATGTACCACCTGTATTACCTGTAATTTCTATGGTAGCCGTTTCACAAGTTACCGAAGCCACACTAAAGGTAGCATCCTCCTGAGTTGGAATAGTAACCATTTGAGTACTTGTAGTTGGACATACGCCTAAAGTTGTATAATCTACTGTATAAAGTGTTCCTGAAACAGCGTTAGATATTTCTCCTGTAGTTGCATTAATTGTTGCACCATCACCTAAATCAGGGTTAAACATGAATGTTCCACCTGTATCTCCTGTAATATCTGCTGTAGCTCCAATACAATTGGCTGTCATAGTAAATGTAGCATTACCACTTATTAGTACTGTTACCGATTGAGTTTCCGTAATTGGACATGTTCCTGACACAGTATAATCCACATCATAAGTTGTTCCTG
>DIAL01000157.1:21069-28996 GCA_002414705.1 Flavobacteriaceae bacterium UBA5079 | reverse complement strand
TTCCACCTGTAATTTCACCTGTAGTACCATCAATAACAGCGTCATCTCCAGGTACTGTATTAAACGTAAACGTACCACCTGCATCCCCTGTTACTGTAGCCACAGCACCATCACAATTAGCAGTTAAGTTAAATGAAGCATCACCTATCGTTGGAAGTGTTACTGTTTCTAGAACAATAGCAGGACAACTAGTTGCACCAACCGTATATTGCACAGTGTATGATGCGCCAGCAGTAGCATTCGTAATTTCACCAGTCGTTGCGTCTATAACAGCGCCATCTGCTGGTTCAGGATTGAATGTAAATGTCCCTCCTGTATCACCTAAAATATTCGCTGTTGCTCCTGTACAAGATGATTCGAGTTCAAATGAAGCATCTTGATTAGAAAGATTAGTATATATAACGTCTACGTCATCTGAAACTGTAGCTTGACCACCAGTACATAAATCATACGTTACAGCAAAAGTATACGTGGTAGTCTCAACTGGTGATACGGTTACAGTATCTTCAGTACCTATAACAGTACCATTACTATCTGTCCATTCTAAAGTATAGTTAGGTGTTCCGGAAGGCGAAAATCTCCAAGACTCTTCCTCTACAACTGTCCAAACGCCTGTATTTCTTCCTGGAGGAGTTGTTGCAGCAGTATCGTCAACATTTTGTAGACCAATAACCGCTCTACCGCCATTCCAAGCCGTACATGTTGGTTTACTTAAAACGTGTATATCAATATTATTTGATGATTCATGTAGAATAATTTGAGATGTAGATGTGTTCGTATTACACTGACTACCAAAATGACAAACACCATTGTAATTAACTACAAACTGCCTGTAAGGAGAAGATCCTAAAACTACATAATCAATACTTCCACAAACGGATGGATCAATATCATGACCTACACCAAAAATATTACCTTCAGTTAATGTCGCATTGGTTGCGTTTGGTAATGTATCACCAGCACCCATTGCCCAGCCGTTACCTGTATTGGCATTTTCAATTTCAAAACTAATAACACCATTGGAACCAATAATAACCTGATCATAAACACCACCATAGAAGCAGAATTCAAATCCAAGGTCAATAACTTCAGACCAAACATCATCCGTATCAATACTTGTAGGTGTTGCTCCATCAACTGGAGGTGTAGGACAGGTGTCGATAGAATTTATTTCATAATTAGTTGTGTCTTGGCCATATAAATGGAAGTTTGCTGAAAGCGTAGCATCTGGCGTGTTACAATCTACAGCACCGTCTTCACCAGCATATACAATAGAACATGGATTTGGTGGTGGTGGACATATAAATGCTAATGGGTTACTAACAGTTGTACAGTTTGAATCGTTTGTGTTTTCAACAGTTACTACTACGTTTACACCTGCTGCATAGGGTCCTAAAATTAATGAACTAACTTCAGTAATTACTACAGGAGTACTTCCTTGGTTATCTGTAACCGTTAAGCTAGTTGCATCACCTAAATCAGTAATATCAACCTCTATTTCAAAAACGGGGTTATTTGGATCGGTAATACAATCGCCATTTACAATATCAAAACTAACCGATTGCGGTAAACATGTTTGACAATACACATCAAAATCCCATGGTATAAACCCACCCGTTGAACAACTTCCAAAGCCATCTGATTGTATTATTACCGTTAAGGTTGCTCCGGAGGTAGTAAACGTTAATCCTGTTAAATCCCCTCCATTACCATAACCGTTGTAGAGCTCTGTACCATCCGAATCTAGAATTATAAGTTCATCCCAGTTTTCTTCTACTTCACCTGCATTAAATTCTAAAACAAGTGGAAAACCAGTAGAACTAACATAGTTAAATTGAGTAGTATCATTGCCAGTATAGCAATACGTTGTATTTAGTGGCACGCCTGAATCACAATCAACTACTTGATTTGGATCTGGTCTGGTAGTAAAGCTATATTCTGTACAGCCAGTTGCTACACCATTATCGTTATATGGTGTAATTGTTACGTAATATGTTGTATCGTAATCTAAAGTTCCTGGATCGAAAGTTAAAACGTTTGTAACATCGCCACTAAAGAATTCTGTTCCTCCTGGAGTTGTACCGATAGATAAATTATATCCGGTTACAATAACAGAGGCTATGCTCCAAGTTAAATCTACGTTTTCATTTACATCAACCGAAGCATCAGCTGGTATTGTTAACACTGCATTACAATTTGGAACAGCTGTTGTATCTATACATGACACATCAAAATCCCATTCGTCATCAGCGCCACTTGCACAACTAACTGAACCATCAGCTTCAACAAAGACCACGATAGTGTCTCCTACTGAATTAAATGATAGGCCAGACAGATCTCCAACGCCATTTCCTGTACCTTCATAAATTACAGATCCATCACCATTTTCAATTCTAATAGTATCACAACATGTTTCTATTGTTCCCGAATTGAAGAAAATATTTAATGGGTTACCATTAGAACTTACAAAGCTATATATTTCTACATATTGATTATTTCCATTCTCATAACAATGAACGGTGTTTACTATTTGTCCAGCATCACAATCCACAACTTGATTAGGATCTGCTCTTACTGTAAAGCTTTCTTCTGTACAATTTTCTGCAGGACCATTATCATTATAAGGAATAATGGTGACAAAATATGTCTGATCAAAAACCAAGGTTCCTGGATCGAAAGTTAGTACATTTCCTACATCTTGGTTATCTAAAATATCGTTTCCACCCGAAGTAGTACCCATGGTGATACTATAACCTGTAACGAAAACAGTTGCTGGACTCCAAAATAGATCTTGATCTTCATCTACACCAACTGCACCATTTAAAGGGTTAGTAAGTGACGCATTACAATTTGGCACTTCTGAAGTATCTACACAAGACACATCAAAATCCCATTCTGTTCTACTACCACTTGAACAACTAACTGAGCCATCAGCTTCATAGTACAAGACCAACCTGTCGGTCAGAGACACAAAAGATAAAGTAGCTAAATCACCTCCATTGTTACCTTCAAAAATAATGGTTCCATTACCATCTTCGATTCTAATATTATCACAACACGCTTCTATAGTTCCTGAATTAAAAACCATACTTAAAGGACTTCCATCAGAACTTTGGAAACTAAAAATTTCTTGAAATTGGTTATTTCCGTTTTCATAACAGAAAACAGTATTTAAAACTTGACCAGCGGCACAATCTATTATCTGATTTGGATCTAGTCTTGTTGTAAAACTTTCTTCATTACAGTTTATTGCTGGACCATTATCATTATAAGGGATTATGGTTACGTAATATGTTGTATCATAATCTAAACTAGCTGGAAGGTTATACGTTAAAACGTTTCCAACATCAAAATTATCTAAAATGTCTGTTCCGCCAGATGTAGAACCCATAGTAATTCTATAACCTGTAACAAAAACAGAAGCTGCATTCCAAACTAAATCCACATTTTCACTAACACCAACTTCACCATTTATAGGTGTTGTTAAAGATGCATTACAATTAGGAATTGCTGTTGTATCTACACAAAACACATCAAAATCCCAAGGATTGTTTGTACAACTTACTCCAGAACCATCGGATGTCACACCAATAGTTATAGTATCACCTGTAGATGTAAACTGTAAACCAGCTAAATTACCAGCATTTCCGTAAGGTGTAGCTGCATTTAAGTTAGTAACACCATCAGAATCTAATACAATTAATTCATCCCAGTTATTTTCTGTACTTCCCGAGTTAAAAACAACTACTAAAGGAGAACCATCACTACTAACAAAACTAAATGTGGTATTATCATTATTTGTATAACAAAAAACGGTATTAATAGGTATCCCTGAACCACAATCTACTGGTGCATTAGGATCTGATCCTGTTGTAAAAGATTGTTCTACACAGCCTTGAGCATCACCATTAGCATTAAAAGGTATAATAGTTACATAGTAAATAGTTGAGTAGTCTAACTCTGGCAAATCAAAAGTAGTAGAAAGACCAACGTTTTGAGTAGCTACAACATCGTCACCTCCAGGTGTTGTTCCAACAGAAAGCGTATATCCAGTTGGAATCCCTGTAGCAGGCTGCCAGCTTAAATTTGCTGTAATAGCCACACCTGTTTCACCATTTGTTGGCGCTATTAAGTTAGAACATGATGGCGGATCTACCACCACTTGTGTTGCTGTAACATTATCTATATAAAAATAATAATTACCTGAAAAATAGGTGTTTTCAAATCGTAGTTTAATATCTGTTCCTACAGGAACATCAGCTGCAGGCAAAACAAAACTAATGTTTGCACAGGCATTTGATGTTTGATGATTGGTATCATTCACCGTACCCATAGTAGTCCAAACCGCACCATTATTTGTGGAGTATTGAACGTTAAGTTCTCCCCATCCTGGATTGGTTGCATCTACAGCCGCAGCCCAATCTACAATCTTGTAATCAAAAGCAACAGTTAAATCTGAACCGTTTGATTGACCAACAATATTTGGTGATATTAAATCATCTGATAAGTTTGTATCACTTAAATTGGCTCTTAAGGAAACAACACTACATGGCTGAAATACAGAACCGGTATAACCACTTCCAGTCCATCCTGGTGGCAACACTAAACCTGCATCGAAATTTTCAACTAATCCAATTTGGGAGAATCCACAGAAGGATATAATTCCAAAGAGGATTGAAAGGGTAATTTTTTTCATTGTTTAAATCTAAGTTAGTTAATCTATTGACTATCAACTTATAAATTAACAACACACTCTTAATAGTTCCAATTTTGAGGGAAAAAACAGACTATGTCAAACAATTTATATTGTTGATTATTTCTTAATTAATTCCTAAAATTATAAAAAAACTATGTCAAGAATCTATTAACATAAGGTTAATAGATTAACTACTTATTTAATCGATGAATTGAAAAAATCTTCACCTAAAACATACAGTTTATCGATGATTTAGTGCATTTCTTAAAATTATGGTGCAGGGTTTGGGAAAATTTCATGAATCTTATTTATGGATGCCAAAATAGAATCGTTTAATTCCAGATGAATACTTGCTATATTCTCTTTAAGTTGCTCCATGTTGGTTGCACCAATAATATTACTTGTTATAAATGGTTGTTGGGTTACAAAAGCCAAAGCCATTTGAGCCAAACTTAAATTATGATCTTCTGCCACTTTTAAATAGCGTTTAGTGGCTTCTGTTGCTTGATCACTACTGTAACGTGCAAAACGCGGAAAAAGTTTTAAGCGTGCATTATCAGCTACTTGATTTTTAACATACTTACCTGAAAGCACTCCAAATGCCATAGGTGAATAGGCTAATAATCCCATATTTTCGCGAATGGCAATTTCAGACATATCGCCTTCAAATACACGATTTAATAAGGAATATGCATTTTGAATAGTTATCATTCGTGGTAAATCATGTTTTTTAGATTCTTCCAAATATCGCATAGTTCCCCAAGCTTTTTCATTTGAAATACCAACCTGTCTAATTTTACCTGACTTAATAAGGTCTTGAAGTGTATGCAGAATTTCATTAAAATTATCTTCCCAGAGATCTTCAGTATTATGTTTATAGTCTCGGATGCCAAATGTATTTGTTTGACGCTCTGGCCAATGCAGTTGATATAAATCTATATAATCTGTTTGCAAGCGTTTTAAACTTTGGTTTACACCATCTATTAAAGCTTCAGGACTAAAACCATTGGTTCTAATATGAGCTGTATAATCGCCTGGACCAGCAATTTTTGAAGCCAATACAACCTTATCACGATTACCCGTTTTTTGAAACCAATTTCCAATTATACGTTCCGTTTCTGCATAGGTCTCGGCAGTCGCAGGAACTGGATATAATTCTGCTGTATCAAAAAAATTAACACCTTGATCCAACGCATAATCCATTTGCTGATGTCCTTCGGCTTGGGTGTTTTGATTTCCCCATGTCATGGTACCTAAACAAATTTTACTAACTTTTATATCGGTATGTGGTAAGGTGGTATATTTCATAATGTGAACTGTAAATTATAAATAATTTGATGTTTATTCTTCAGTATTAAAACGATTAAATATCGTTTAATAATTTTGAAATCTCATCTAATTTTGGTGTTAAAATAACTTCAATACGTCTGTTTTTGGCTTTGCCTTCTGCTGTTTCATTAGTGGCTATTGGCGCATATTCTCCACGTCCAGCAGCGGTTAAATTCTCCGGATTAATAGCATCGTTTTCTCGTAATATATTTACAATAGCTGTTGCACGTTTTGTGGACAAATCCCAGTTTCCACTTAATTGTCCACTTCCGCTGTATGGAACATTATCTGTATGACCTTCAATTAAAATAGCAATATCAGGATTTACAGCTAAAACAGAACCTAATTGATTTACGGCTTGCTTTCCTTGCGTACCAACTGCCCAACTGCCCGATTGAAATAATAATTTGTTTTCCATGGACACATATACTTTTCCACCACGTTGCTCAACGGTTAAACCTTTTCCTTCAAAATCGGTTAAGGCACTGGAAATAGCATCTTTTAAACGTTTCATATCAGCATCTTTGGCCGCTATCATACTTTCCAGTTCTGCCACACGACTGGAGCGTTCGCCCAACTCCTTTTTCAATTTTTCTAATCGCGCATTTTCTGCTGCTAATGCTTGCTCTTTAGCTTCCAATTGTGCTAATAATTCACGATTTTTTTTAGAGTTTTCAGCAATAGATGCGGAACTATTTGTTTCTAACGCATCATATGAGGCTTTTAAAACATCAAATTTAGATTGTATACCATCATAATCTTGTTGTAACTTATCGCGTTGAGAAACCGTTTCATTAAAGCTTTTTTGTAAGGCTTCCAATTCATTTAACGCTTTATTCTTTGCTGAAGATAATTCGTCATTTTCAGCTGAAAGATTACTGTTCTGCTTTTTTAACGTATTGTACTTTCCTTCTAAATCTTTATAAACTTTTGGAGATACACAAGCTGTTGTTAATGCAACTAATAGAACAGATGCTAAAATATATTTTTTCATAATTTCATTTTTATAATTTGGGGTTATTTATCTAATTCAACTAAAATTGGACAGTGATCACTATGAACCGCATCCGTGAGTATAACGGCTCTTTTTAGTTTTTCTTGTAACGGTTTTGAAACCATAGCATAATCCAAACGCCATCCTTTATTATTAGCTCTGGAATTAGCACGATAACTCCACCAACTAAACACCTGTTTGTCAGGGTTTAAATATCTAAACGAATCAATAAAACCACTATCTATGAAGTTCCCTAACCAATCGCGCTCTTCTGGTAAAAATCCTGAAACACCTTTCATTTTCGGATTGTGGATATCTATTTCTTCATGGCATATATTGTAATCGCCACATATAACAAGATTTGGAATTTCTATTCGTAAGTCTTCTATATAATTATGGAACATATCCATATAATCAAACTTATGTTGCAAACGTGCATCATTAGTACCTGAAGGCAAATACAAACTCATAACGGAAACACCAGGAAAATCTGCACGAATATTTCGTCCTTCAAAATCCATAGACTCTATTCCTGTACCATACTCAACATGGTTGGGTTCAGTTTTACTTAAAATGGCCACACCACTATATCCCTTTTTATCAGCTGAAAACCAATAATGATAGTTATAACCTGCATCTTCAAAAAGCTCTAAACTTAATTGTTCTTTATTTGCTTTAATTTCTTGCAAACAGATTACATCGGGATTGGCAGCTGTTAGCCAATCAATAAATCCTTTATTTAATGCGGCACGAATACCGTTTACGTTGTAAGAAATAATTTTCATGAATGTTCTTTTTTGTCGCACAAAATGTGCCTTTACCGATGCTTTTTAGGCAACACCGAAATAATTTCAGCTAAAATAAATAATGCGTTACTTTTACACTATTAATTTAATGTCGATTTAACA
>DIAL01000157.1:20248-20962 GCA_002414705.1 Flavobacteriaceae bacterium UBA5079 | reverse complement strand
TCGATTTAACATAATCTATCAACAAAATAAATTCGTGATTCCACAGTTTTAATTCTACATGAAATATTGCTATACCTGTTTCGTTTTTTTTATCTGCTTTTGTGCTTTTGCACAAGAGACGGATTCTAATTATAAATCGAAAACAGTTGCGGTAAACGATTCTATTGTTATTGATAGCGTGAGTATTAATTCCAGTTTCTTTTCACTTAAAAAATTAGACGCCTCTTTTATTGATGAATCTTTTTATGAAGTAGATTTCGCCCAAGCTATTCTAAAACTAAAAAAAACCATTGATGCTGATTCGATTGTTATTAATTATCTAGCCTATCCTGAATTTTTAACCAAAACATACCGCCAATTAGATGAGAGCGTTATTTTAGCAAACACCAATAAACAGCAGCAATTATATAAGTTAACGCAAGCCAGCGAAAAATCGACTTTTAAGCCGTTTGATGGTTTAACAACAACTGGTAGTATTTCTCGTGGTGTGGTAATTGGGAATAACCAAAACTCGGTTTTAAATAGTGAATTGGATTTACAAATTACTGGTAAATTAAGTGATAAAGTATCACTTCGCGCCTCTATTCAAGATGCTAATGTGCCACTGCAAGAATCTGGATACTCACAACGTTTGGATGAATTTGACCAGGTATTTATTGAACTATTTAGCGAAAATTGGAAAATTCGTGCTGGTGATGTGGACTTGGAAAACAC
>DIAL01000157.1:18271-20167 GCA_002414705.1 Flavobacteriaceae bacterium UBA5079 | reverse complement strand
CTTACTTTGGAAATTTCAGTAAACGTGTTCAAGGATTATCCGTAAATGCGAGACTCAATCACCCAGAATCCACCACCAATATTTTTGCTGCTGGCGCTTTGGTTCGTGGTCAGTTTACAACTAGTCAGTTTATTGCGCAAGAAGGAAATCAAGGCCCTTATAAACTAAAAGGTCCAAATGAAGAATTGTATGTTTTAATTGTCTCTGGAAGTGAAACTGTTTTTGTGAATGGTATTCCTCTAGAACGTGGCGAAAACAAAGATTATATCATTAATTATAACGCTGGCGAATTAATTTTTAACCCAACTTTTCCGATAACTTCGGAAATGCGAATAACAGTAGATTATCAATTTAGCGAGCGAAATTATTCGCGATTAGTTGTTTATGGTGGTAGTAATTATGATAGCGAAAAACTAAAACTTGGCGTGTCTATCTACAGCGAAAACGACTCTAAAAATAGTCCGCTACAGCAAAACCTTTCCGAAGAACAGGTTGAAATTCTTGCCAATGCTGGAGACGATAGAGGTTTAATGGTTGCACCTTCTAGCGCACCCGAAGCGTATAATGAAAATCGGATTTTGTATAAAAAAGAAATTATAAATGGCGTGGAAGTTTTTGTATTTTCTAGCAATTCAGACGATGAATTATTTAGTGTTCGGTTTACCCTAGTTGGCGACAATCAAGGTAATTATATTATTGACAATGAGGTTAATGGACAGCAAATAAATGCCATTTCTACTATTTATAAATACATAGAACCTATTGGAGGCGAACCGCAAGGAAACTTTGATCCCATTATTCAATTGGTTGCTCCTACCAAATTACAAATGGCCATTGTAAACGGAATTTATATGCCTTCCGAAAAAACAAACGTGGCTTTTGAAGTGGCTGGAAGCAAAAACGACCTCAATTTATTTTCTGATATAGATAATGAAAACAATGACGGTTTTGCCAGTAAAATAAAAGTAGATCAAGCTATTATTAAGCAGGATAGTCTCTGGAATTTAAGCGCCATGGTGGACACAGATTTTATTCAAGAGAATTTTAGGTCTATACAACGTATTTACAATGCGGAATTTAATCGGGATTGGAATTTAGAGCAAGCAACAGGAAACCAAACCATTCAAGAACCTGGAAATCAATTATTTTTTAAAACAGGTTTACGCACGTTTCATACTGAAAAAGGGTTGGCAAGTTATCAGTTTGAACATCTTAATTATTCCGAGAATTTTAATGGAAATAGACATATAACTTTTGCCGATTTACGCCTAAATAAATGGCAAATTCTGTCAAGTTCTAGTTTTTTAACGGCAAATTCTACTAGTTCTACTTCTAACTTTTTGCGTTCTTATAATCGCATTACTTATAGCCTTAATAAAGCTTGGGTTGGTACAAGATTGGCTTTAGAAGACAACGAACAAAAAAACAAAGCCACCAATGAATACACAGCATTAAGTCAGCGCTTTAAATCCTATGAAGTGTTTTCAGGCATTGGAGACAGCACCAAAGTATTTGCAGAAATAGGTTATAAATTTCGCGTAAATGATAGTATACGAAACGGCAACTTACAGAAGGTAAATACGTCTAACACGTTTTATATAAATTCCCGCATTATTCAAAATTCGAAAACCAATTTATCTGTTTATGCGAATTATAGAACGTTAAAAGATGCCGAAAATGAACAAAACAATGAAAACTCACTAAACTCCCGACTTATATTTAGTCAGCGGTTTTTTGAGCAACTTATGTATTGGAATACGGTTTTTGAAACCAATTCCGGAACACTTCCGCAGCAAGAATTCACGTATATAGAAGTAGAATCTGGACAAGGAATTTACACATGGATTGATTATAACAGTAACGGAATTCAGGAGTTAGAGGAGTTTGAAATTTCGC
>DIAL01000157.1:7128-18163 GCA_002414705.1 Flavobacteriaceae bacterium UBA5079 | reverse complement strand
TGATGAGGCAGACTATATTCGGGTGCTTTTACCCAATCAGGTATTTATTAAAACACACCAAAACCGTTTAAGTCAACTGTTAACACTTAATCCGCAACAATGGATAAATAGTGACAATAGGTTTAAAAAATTCCTATCGCGTTTTCATAATCAAACATCATATTTAGTAGACAGAAAAGAGCGACGAACCGGAAGCGATTTTAATTTAAACCCGTTTGAAGGTGCAGAAGCCGACCAACTGGCATTACAATTAAATTTTAGAAACATCCTATTTTTTAATCGTGGAAAACAGCATTACACAACATCCTACACGTTTTTAAGCAACAAATCGCAAAACACATTATCGTTTGGTTTTATTGAAAACAATTTAGAGAGTCACAAACTACAATTCACTCATAAATTTGCAACCAGTTGGTTGGCTAATTTGGAATCTAGTTTTAATAAAAATATCAGTATTAGTGAAAACTATTCAAGTAAAAATTTCGATATAGACGAGTCTAATATCAACCCAAAAATAACGTATTTATTAGATGATAACACACGTTTTGATTTGTTTTATCAATACACCACCAAAGAAAACACCATTAGTAATTTTGAAACCTTAAAACAACAAAAATATGGTGCAGCATTTACATTTGCTAATTATCAAAAAGCAGCTATTAGTGGTGAATTTAATTATTTTGACAATAATTTCTCTGGTAGTGTAAACACAGCTGTTGCCTACCAAATGATGGAAGGTTTGCAACCTGGTAAAAACTATACATGGAGCGTTTTAGCCCAGAAAAAATTAACTAGTTTTTTAGATTTAAATCTAACTTATTTCGGTAGAAAAAGTGAAACCAGCAAAGTGATTCACACAGGAAATGTACAATTAAAGGCTTATTTTTAAGACTTGTAACACAAGTTACACAATAGCGTAATAAATTTTGTATTTTTGTTTATCATGCAAAAACTAGTTGCCATATCATTTTCATTTTTAGTTCTTTTTCAGAGCTTTAATATTAGCTTTGAAGATTTCTCACGATTTAGCGTCTTGCTAGATCATGCCGAATATCACCAAGAGCAGTATGGCGATTCATTTTTTGAATTTCTAGCAGAACATTATGGTGATGCTGCATTTCATCCTGCTAGCTCCCACAAAGAACACGAAGATTTACCGTTTAAGGAACACCATCAAGCATGTGCGCACAATTCAGCCGTGTTCACATTAACGGCTCAAGAATATCTTATTTCTCACGAGCCATTTGTGGAAATTCCTATTAATTTTCATTACCAAGAATCTATTTCCTTATTCGAAAAGCAAGCCGTTTTTCAACCACCCAAATTAGCATAATTCCGTTTTATCTTTTTTAATCACTAGCGTTCCTTTTTATAGGTAGCTAGCAACTTTATTTAAAATGAATTATGTTAGAAAAAATCATCAAATTCAGCTTAAAAAATAAGCTGATAATACTATTAGGAGTAGTTGCCATTATAGGTTTTGGCATCGTATCCCTAACACAAATATCCATTGGAGCCGTTCCAGATATTACCAATAACCAAGTTCAGGTTATTACCACATCGCGCAACCTATCAACCCAAGATGTGGAACAATTTATTACCTATCCTGTGGAATTGGAGATGGCCAATTTACCTGGTGTTCAGGAAATTCGTTCGGTATCAAAATTCGGGCTTTCCGTTGTTACTATTGTGTTCAATGACGATTTAGGCACCTATTTACCAAGACAGCTTATTGCTGAAAAAATTAAATCAGCTTCCGAAAAAATTCCCGAAGGTTTCGGCACACCAGAAATGGGACCAATAACCACTGGTTTGGGTGAAATTTATCAATATATTTTGGATGTCAAACCCGAATACAAAGATGATTATACCATAACCGATTTACGCAGCATTCAAGATTGGATTGTTAAACGCCAATTATCAGGAATTCCAGGTGTTGTAGAAGTAAATACTTGGGGAGGATTTTTAAAGCAATATGAAGTAGCTATTAATCCGCAGAAATTAACAGCCATGAATATGTCAATTTCGTCAATTTATGAGGCTTTAGAAAAAAACAACAGTGTTGCTGGAGGTGGTTATATTGAGAAAACGAGTAAAGCGTATTTTATTCGTGGTGAAGGATTGGTAACATCCTTAAAAGATATTGAAAATATCGTCGTAAAAAATGATGGCACACCAATATATATTAAGGATGTAGCAAATGTTGGCTTTGGTCATGCTACCAGATTTGGTGCTATCACTGGAAATGGCGAAGGCGAAAAAGTACTCGGCCAAATTATGATGCTGAAGGGTGGAAACTCCAAACAAATTATAGATGCGGTAAAAGAACGTGTAGCGAGCATTCAAAAAACACTTCCAGAGGGTGTTTATATTAATGGCTTTTTAGAACGTAGTGAACTAATAAATAAAACCACATTCACCGTTGCTGAAAACCTCATCCTAGGATCACTCATCGTGATTTTTGTAGTGGTTTTATTACTCGGAAATTGGCGCTCTGGATTAGTTGTAGCATCTGTTATTCCATTGAGTTTATTATTCGCTATTTCGCTCATGAATATTTTTGGTGTAGATGCTAATTTAATGAGTTTAGGTGCTATTGACTTCGGAATTATTATTGATGGAGCTGTCATTATTGTAGAATTTATTGCTTTTCAAATAACAGCTCAAAGCGCAAAATTGAAAAGCGTATCTAAAGAGGTCATTGATAATATCACCTTAAAAAGTGCTTCAAAAATGATGAATTCGGCTATTTTTGGACAGCTAATAATTCTTATCGTTTTCATTCCTATTTTATCTTTAAGTGGTATTGAAGGTAAAATGTTTAAACCCATGGCTATGACATTTAGTTTTGCTTTGGTTGGCGCCATGATATTATGTTTAACGTATGTTCCTGTGGTTTCTGCGTTGTTTTTAAAACCAACAAATCCATCACCAAAAAACATTTCAGTTAGACTTATGAACACCATTAACGCGTGGTACAGTCCTGTTATTCATTGGGCACTACATAATAAACGTCTGGTTGTTGGTTTAGCTGCGGCACTTTTAGTTGTAAGTATTGGAATTTTCAACAAAATGGGAGGTGAATTTGTACCGACATTAGATGAGGGTGATTTTGTAATTCAACCCGTTTTAAAAACAGGAACATCACTTAGTAAAAGCATAGAAATTACCACTAAAATTGAAAAAATACTACTTGATAATTTTCCGGAAGTCGATCAAGTAGTGAGCCGGATTGGCGCTGCAGAAGTCCCTACAGACCCAATGTCCATGGAGCAAAGTGATGTAATTATAAAACTAAACCCTAAAAACACATGGGTTTCTGCTTCTAGCAAAGATGAACTTGCCGAAAAATTTAAAAAAGCTTTAGAAGTCATTCCCAATATGGAAGTGGAATTTACTCAACCTATTGAAATGCGCTTTAATGAACTCATTACAGGTGTTCGTGCTGATGTAGCTATTAAAATTTTTGGTGAAGATTTATCCATATTAGCCACCAAAGCCGATGCCATAAAAACAGCCATTAGCGATGTGGAAGGTGCGTCTGATATTATTGTTGAAAAAGTAGAAGGTTTACCACAAATGAGTGTGAATTATAACCGTTTTAAAATTGCGCGTTACGGACTTAATATTGCCGATTTAAACCAAATTATTTCCATGGGATTTGCAGGTGATGTAGTTGGTCAAGTTTTTGAAGGTGAAAAACGCTTTGATTTGGCTATCCGACTAGATGAAGAAAATAGACAAAACCTATCCGATTTACAAAATTTATACGTGGATTTACCATCTGGCGGAAAAATTCCTTTAAGTGAATTAGCCGATATTTCATACACAACAGGTCCTGCTCAAATTTCGAGAGACGATACCAAACGACGCATTGTTATTGGTGTAAATGTTAGAAATAGAGATTTACAATCGGTTGTACATGATATTCAGTCGCGCGTTAATTCAGAAATCCAATTACCAGTCGGTTACAGCATTACGTATGGTGGTCAATTTGAAAATTTACAGAGTGCCAAAGACCGATTATTAATTGCAGTACCTGTTGCGCTTGTGCTCATTTTTATACTGCTCTACTTTGCGTTTAATTCTGTAAAAGATGCTTTAATGGTGTATACCGCTATCCCTTTGGCTGCTGTTGGCGGCATACTCCTACTTTGGGTTCGAGATTTACCGTTTAGTATTTCTGCAGGTGTTGGCTTTATTGCTTTGTTTGGTATTGCCGTTTTAAATGGCATTGTACTTATTGAACATTTTAAAGAACTTAAATCGGAAGGCATAACAGATATTGAAACACGTATAAAACGTGGCACAACTGAACGCTTACGTCCTGTTCTTTTAACGGCTTTAGCTGCGGCTTTAGGGTTTCTTCCCATGGCTGTTTCCACAAATGCTGGAGCCGAAGTACAACGACCACTTGCAACAGTAGTTATTGGTGGTTTAATAACCGCAACACTTTTAACCTTGGTAATTTTACCTGTTTTATATGCATGGATAGAGGAACGAAAACAACTAAAAATGAATAAGAAGCAAATTTCAACTGTTATTATACTTCTGATTTCAATGGCAGGTTTTTCTCAAGAAAAACCATTGAATATTTCAGAAACATTAGCATTAGCCGTAGAGAATAATGCAGCCATTAAAGTTTCTAATTTAGAAATAGATGAATTGGATGCACGTATTGAAAGTGCTTTTACTTTTGATAAAACAGCCATTTATTATAGCTACGACGAAAATAATTTAGCCATAAATAATGAACCATTAAAAGTATTTGGGGTTTCGCAAGACTTTCTATTTCCAACACGTTATTTTGCAGAAAAGCGCGTAAATCAAGCGGTCTATAATATGCAGCAATCCAAGCATAATATGACACTCCTAAAATTGAAGCAGGACGTTTACGCTAATTATTACGCATTAAGCTATGCCAAAAACAAAGCTAAAACGTATCAATTTCTAGATAGTTTATATACAAAATTTGCTCAAAATGCGAAACGTCGTTTTGAATTAGGTGAAACCAACTATTTGGAAATGATAACTGCCGAATCTAAAGAACGGCAAATGAAAACCCGTTTTACCCAAGCAAAGCAGGATGTTCTAGTTAAAAAGCAACAATTGCTAAAAGTGGTGCAAACAGATTCATTAGAAACAGAATCAGCACCTTTGGAAAAATTAGCATTAACCACGTTTTCTGTTTCAGAGGAAAATCCTGGATTACTTTATTTTGAAGACACTAAAAACTATTACCAAGCGCTGAAAAACAAAGAAAAACAAACCTTATTACCAGACATTTCAGCAGAATATTTTGTAGGTAGTAATAGCGGACTTAACACCAATATTCAAGGCTATCAAATTGGATTGAAAATTCCGTTATTCTTCTCTGGAAATGCATCACGCATAAAAGCATCTAAAATAGCTGAAGATGTTATAGACATGAAACAAATAGATTATAAGTTAAAACTTGAAAGTGATTACCAAAAATTAGTAGAACAATTGAAACAGCATGATGCTGCTATTCTTTATTATGAAAATCAAGGTAAAAAACTTTCAGAAGAAATTATAAAAACAGCCAATCGGTCATTTCAAGAAGGTGAAATTGATTTCTTTCAGTATATACAAAGTATAGAAACAGCTAAAGATATGGAACTGGAATATTTAGATAATTTGAACACCTATAATCAAACAATTATCACTTTAAATTACTTAATTTTATAATATATAAAACCATGAAAAACATATATATAATTCTAATTGTTGGACTTTTAACGGCTTGCGGAAACACAGAATCAACGGAACAAGCAACGGAAACAGCCGTTTCTCATAATGATGAAATCCAAATTACAACTGCTCAATTTAATGGCGAAAGTATGGTTCTTGGAAATTTATCCGAACAAACTTTTGATGAAACTGTAACTGTAAACGGTATGATTGATGTGCCACCTCATAACAAATCGCGAATCACAACATATATGGGTGGTTATATTACCAAAACACCTTTATTGGTTGGCGATCGCGTGAGAAAAGGCCAATTATTAGTCACCCTTGAAAACACAGAATATGTAGAATTACAACAAGAATATTTGCAAGTTGCTGAACAGTTAGGATTTTTAAAAAATGAATATACACGTCAAAAAACCTTGTTTGATGAACAGATAACGTCCGAAAAAAATTATCTAAAAGCGGAAAGCACCTACAAAAGTAGTTTGGCACATTCCAACGGATTGGCCAAGAAATTAGAAATGCTTAATTTGAATCCGAAAGCAATTTTGGAAGGTCGCATATCGACAACCATAAATATGTACGCACCTATTGAAGGTTCAGTTACGAAAGTCAATGTGAGTAATGGTATGTTTGTTTCTGCGAGTGATGAAATTATGGAAATTGTGGATGTAGACCATATTCATTTAGAACTTTCGGTGTTTGAAAAAGATATTATGAAAATTAAAAAAGGTCAGAAAATAACCTTTACTATTCCAGAAGCGTCAAATAAAATCTATACTGCAGATGTGCATTTGGTAGGCACAACTATTAATGAAACCAGCAGACGTGTGCAAGTTCATGCGCATATTGATAACGAAGACACTAATTTTATAGTTGGCATGTTTGTAGAAGCGCAAATTCACGTAAATGAAGCAACTGCAATGGCATTACCTCAAGAAGCGGTTATGCAATCTGGCAATCAACACTATATTTTAGTCCTTAAGGAACAGAATGAAGCTGGTTATGTATTTCATAAAACTGCCGTTGAAGTTGGTAAGCAAACGGAGGAATATATAGAAATAATACAACCCGAAAAACTCACCAAAAGTAGCATAATAATTAAAGGAACTGCTATGTTATTGAGCGAAAGTGAAGGTGTTCACAATCATTAATCTATAAAATATGTCAGAAAATCATAAGCATTCCCATCTAATATTTGGCAAACGTACAGAATTGTACTTCTCAATTTTTTGCGGTGCTTTTTTAGTTACTGGTTTTGCTTTAGATACATTAAGCAATTTATCTTCTGCGTTTGTTTTAGTCAGCTATATTATTTCCTATGGTTTTGGCATGTATTTTATAAGTATAGAAGCCTACCATAAATTAAAGCAAGGGTTATTTGAAATCGATTTTCTGATGATAGCAGCTGCTATTGGAGCCGCTTATATTGGAAGTTGGGCTGAAGGTTCACTTCTATTATTCTTATTTAGTTTAGGGCATGCGCTGGAGCATTATGCCATGAATAAAGCCGAAAAATCTATTAAAGCTCTAGGAAACTTATCAGCTAAAACAGCGTTATTGAAAAATGGAAATTCTTTGAAAGAAATTTCAGTGGAAGATTTAGAAATTGGTGATATTATTGTGGTACAACCGCATACTAAAATTGCAGCCGATGGTGTTGTTATTAAAGGTGTAAGCAGCGTAAACCAAGCGCCAATTACAGGTGAAAGTATACCTGTTGATAAAAGCCCATTTCCCGAAGACAAAAAAACACCTAATTTTTCTGATATTGACAAAATGCACATCGTTTTTTCTGGAACCATAAATGGTGATAGCGCATTGGAAGTGCGTGTGCTAAAATTAACAAAAGATTCTACAGTTTCCAGACTCATTAGATTAGTTAATGATGTAGAAACGCAAAAATCGCCCACACAAAGACGTACAAAAAAATTCGAGAAAATATATGTGCCAATTATAATTCTAATCGTAACAATGTTATGTTTTGCTTTTTTGGTAATAAATGAACCTTTTGAAACCAGCTTGTACCGTGCCATTACGGTCTTGGTAGCTGCTAGTCCTTGTGCTTTGGCTATTTCAACACCAAGTGCTGTTTTAAGTGGCATTGCACGCGCTGCGCAACGCGGTGTTTTAATTAAAGGCGGTAAAGCATTGGAAGATTTGGGGAGCATTTCTACCATAGCTTTTGATAAAACTGGGACATTAACCGAAGGAAAACCGAGTTTAAAAAACGTAATTGCTTTTAATGATTTTGACAAAAAAGAACTGCTGCAATTGCTTTATGAAGTAGAGCGTTTGAGTAATCATCCATTAGCAAAAGCCATTGCAAAAGCCATAAAAGAACAAGAGCAATTAGAAGCTGCCAATTTAGCATCCAATATGAGTGCCATACAAGGGAAAGGTATTGAAGCACTTTACAAGGATAAACCTGTTTATATAGGGAATATCCGATTGATGACCGATGAGAAATTTATAATTTCCGAAGGTGTTGAAACGCAATTTAACCAGCAATTGGAAGCTGGCGAGACCGTTATGCTTGTTGGGTATCAAAATCAGATCATTGGTTTGGTAAGTGTTATGGATGTTCCAAGAAAAACAGCTGCTAAGACCTTATTACGACTCAAAAAAATTGGTATTAAAAACATGATTATGCTTACAGGCGATCATGAAAGCGTTGGAAAGGCTATAGCCAAACAAATTGGCTTGACTGAAAGTCGCGGTAATTTATTGCCAGAAGATAAAGTAGATGCAATGCGTTTATTAATAGAGCGCGATGGCAAAGTTGCCATGGTTGGCGATGGCGTAAACGATGCACCAGCCATGGCATTGAGCACAGTTAGTATTGCTATGGGAGCAGCTGGAAGCGATGTGGCGTTAGAAACGGCTGATGTAGCTTTAATGTCTGATAAATTAGAAATGTTACCCTTTGCTATTGGCTTAAGTCGCGCTTCCAAACGTATTATAAACCAAAATATTTTTATCAGTTTGGGTGTTGTTGCTATCTTGGTTCCTGTAACTATATTTGGCTTAACCAATATTGGACTTGCCGTATTATTCCATGAAGGCTCTACCGTTGTGGTTGTTTTAAACGCGTTGCGTTTGCTTAGTTATAAAGAAGATTAAATTGATAAGGAACTAGTTATTTGCGTAAATTTTAATTCTAAAATCACACAACCTGTTTAGGAGCTAGACGATTGCCATATGCTATCCTTTAAAATTGCACAAATTAATTGAACATGTTTTTAAACACTCTTGTGTTTAAAAAAACAAAATAGCCTCTAACACTAATAACCCATAGAAATTTAGGTTAAAATCCAATTTACAGTCATCATTATTTTTTCTAAATCTATCGGTTTATTATAATAACCTTTTATACATTCGAACGATTTAGAAGCTGCATAATCTTCAGGGTTTAGAGAAGATGTTACAACAAAAACATTAAGGTGATTTAGTAATTCAACACGCTCTTGTTTTAGCTTTTCAAGGAAAGCGAATCCATTTAATTCCGGCATATTAATATCTAAAAATATAATATCTGGTATATTTTCTAAACTTAAATTCTTCAAAAAATGCAGAGCTCTTAATGGAGACTCAAAAGATTTGATGGACTTACTTAACTCAAATTTTTCAATTTGTTTTCTATGAATAAAATTGAAAACGTGGTCGTCATCAATTAACATAAAGGATAATTCATTTTTCATAACTAAATTTTTAAATTGGGGATTTTTATTGTGAATTTTGTTCCAATATTTATAATAGATTCCACAGCTATAGAGCCATTTAGTTTCTCAACCATTTCTTTGACAATAAACAGGCCTAAACCCGTGCCTTTAGATTTTGTAGTACCTCTAAAGAACATATTAAATATTTTATCAATAGACTCTTTAGGTATACCTGAACCATTATCACTTATAATAATAATGTAATTTGCTCCCTGTTCTTCAATATTAAACTTTACCACAGGATTAGCAACGTAAGGACTATGATATTTTACCGCATTACTTAACAGGTTTTTTAATACTGTTTCAATTCTTGTTTTATCCGTATTAATAAACTCTATATCATTAAAGTTGGTATCAAATTGAATGGATGTGTTAACAAATTTGAGATCTTTACAAATATTGTGAACTATGGTTTTTATATTTAATGGGTGTATATCCAAATCCAGTCTTGAATTTCTAGAGTAGTTAAGGATCTCTTGTATGGTATTATCTAATCTGTTAGCACTTTGATCTATCAAGTTAATAAACTCTAAATTCTGCTCACCAATATCGCTTGCCGTATTGGTTTTAATTAAATCAATAAGACCAATAATAGACAATAAAGGCGTTCTTAAATCATGCGAAACCCTATAGACGAAAGTATCTAATTCGTGATTTATTTTTTTTAAATCCTTGTTCGCATTATTCAGGTTTTGTTCTGTTTTCTTTTGATTTGTGATATCTAAATGAATACCAATGGACCCTATTACATTGCCATCTATATCATAATTAGGGGCTCCACTTATTAACCAAGTTCTTTCATCGCCTTCTTTATTGTTAACAGTAAGTTCGTAAACAGATGAAATATTTTGACTTCTTTCTGCTATAGTCCCTTTCATTTTTTTATGATCCTCTTCTTTTAAAAGGACATCACTAGCTAATTTGCCAATTAACTCTTCTTCTTGATAACCGGACATTTCAGAAAAACTTGGATTAGACATTAAAATACGGTCGTGATTATCAACTTCTAAAAGACCTAATTTCATGTTCGCAATGATGCTTCTATACTTATCTTTTTGATATTTCAAGTTAACTCCATAGAGTCTTTGTTTGAAGACAGAATGTATTTGTCCGGAAAAATTGTCTAATAAAATTAATTGCTCGGGATTTAATTTATCATAATTAAAGGCATGTTTTTTTGATACTAAACCAACAATAACAAAATTATATTGATCTTTATTAGATGTGAATTTCCGGTATAAAACACTTTCAAACTTATTTAAATACGTATTGGAACGAATTAGGGATTGATTTAAATAAACAGGCTTTTTACTGTTTTTGTTTGAAACACTTTTTAGGATACTTTCGTATAGATGGTTTATATCATATTTATCTGTATCAATACCTTCACTCGAGACAGATGTTATATCGTGTTTTTCGAAAATAACTAAAGCACTTTCAAATTGGAATACATCTATAAAGCCCTCTGCTATAATATTACCAAAATCTTGGAGAGAGCTTGTTTCAACCATCATTTTAACATAACGGTTAATTTTTTTATACACTTCTAATTGCCTGTCTATTTTGTCATTAGCATCTATGAGCTTTTGTTGAATAATGGT
>DIAL01000157.1:0-6938 GCA_002414705.1 Flavobacteriaceae bacterium UBA5079 | reverse complement strand
TCTGCAAGCAAAGCTTTACTATCCATCATGGTGTCTTCAACTTTTATTTTCATAGCTATATAACAATAACAGTTACTATCTATTTCCGTGACCTGGTTATAACATATAATGCTGTTGTATAATTATGGTACCGATTTTGACCACCTAAACGTGCAAATTCGCCAAAACCATACATACCCAACCATGGTGGACAAAGACCGTTCCTATAGAAAGGATTTTGCATTTTAGCTACCAATTCCTCCTTAAAAACTTTGTTAAACAAGAAACGTCCTCTTGCCAAACAATCTGCATGGAAAACGGACACAATTTCATCATCCCCTATATCTTGCAACATATTGGTAGTCATTCTTTCCATTTCATCAAAAATCAGATTTTCATCCCTTACTGTTATCCAAAGTTTTGTGTTAACCGGACATGAAGTTGTATAATACATATCATCACCGTCATGCTTGGTAACCACTCTTAAAATATGGCTGTTTCCATACTCTTGAGCCAAATCAACACTCAATTCCTCCCCTAATGCGCCAATTGGTATGGTGTCGCCACATGAGGCCTGACTATCCAGACCCAAGACTCTGGTATATTCCTGCCATGCAGGTTTGTTGTTAAACTCATGTATAATATGTCCTGTTGATTTAGTAACCACTAAAGGATCTCCATGAGCAACAAAACCATGAGTTGCTCTAGTATGAACTTTAAGTGAGGAATCCGAAAACCCAATAGCGTAAGCACCATTTTCATAAACGTTATTATTAACAGCTTGATAGCTTATAACGCCCTTCATATTATCAGATGAAGTTGCTCCAAATAAAGTAACATCTTCACCAAACACACTCTCAAAAGCATTTATTACATCTGAATTATTAATATCTATACCAGATGCTAAAAAGTAGATCATATTTATACCATCTTTCTGGCTTTTAAGCGACTTGGCTAATTCAACACTTTTTTCGTAGGAATTAACACCAAAAATACCATCCACCTCAGCAAGTGCATAATCTTTGCCTTTTACAGCCATCAAACCCATATCTTTCATAGATTCGCTAACACCTTCTTTGCCTATAATACCACAACAAGATGCTGCAACAACATCGGCATTTGGATATAAAGATTTGGTTTCTGATAATATATCATTAAAATCATGACCTATGGACGCATTGAAAATTAACAGGTCCACATTGTTCTTGTTTGAGTCGCCTAAAGCGATCTCTAAACACTCATTTACGCATCTTTTGGTATTAACGACTCTTGCAGAGGATGAAAAAAATTCTAACATATATAAGGTTTAGATTGAACATCAGGGCTTTATGAATTAAAAAAATATTCACACTTATTTTATAATGTTAATAAAAAAATAAAACAAAAACAACGTAAAACTTAAAGAAAAGTCGGTTTTTCTGTTAAAAAACTAAAAATCAAATAATTACAACAGACTTTAACCTACACATGAAAACAAACCAAAAAGGTAGGAAAAAAGCCCCCTTACACAAAAAACAGCCACAAATATATTTTAACAAATCGTGTAAATATTAAAAATTGACTAACAAATATTTACAAAATCACAAAACAAACAAATTTCCTGTTTAATTCATAAAACATTTTATTGTTGACATAAAAAAAAGCATCTATTAATTAGATGCTTTTGCTGCATATACTTTATTTATTGTAAGGATTAAATTATAATAGAGAATAGACCGTTTGGATCATATCTATACTTAAAAAAATCTGACTACATTTTCATTAACCACTCTTTAACGTCTACTTCTTTTTTAATAATATCGCGTAAATCAGAAATCCTAACACGACTTTGCTCCATAGAATCCCGATGACGAATGGTTACCGTTTGGTCTTCCAACGTATCATGATCCACTGTAATACAAAATGGTGTTCCGTTAGCATCTTGACGTCTGTAACGTCTTCCTACTGCATCTTTTTCGTCGTAATCCATATTGAAATCCCATTTCAAATCATCAAAAATTTGACGTGCAATTTCTGGCAAACCATCCTTTTTAACCAACGGCAAAATAGCAGCTTTAACAGGCGCTAAAACAGCTGGTAATTTTAAAACGGTTCTGGTTGTGTTGTTGTCTAGCTCTTCTTCTTCCAACGCATTGGAGAAAACCGCTAAAAACATACGATCTAAACCGATGGATGTTTCTAAAACATACGGTGTATAACTGGCATTATCTTCATGGTCAAAATACTGTAATTTTTTACCTGAAAATTCTTCGTGTTGTTTTAAATCGAAATCAGTACGTGAATGAATCCCTTCTAATTCTTTAAATCCGAACGGGAATTTAAATTCAATATCGGTTGCAGCATCTGCATAATGCGCTAATTTTTCATGGTCATGAAAACGGTAATTATCTGTTCCCATACCTAATGATAAATGCCATTTCATGCGTGTTTCTTTCCAATACTCAAACCATTCCATCTGTGTTCCTGGTTTGATGAAAAATTGCATTTCCATTTGTTCAAACTCACGCATTCTAAAAATAAACTGTCTTGCTACAATTTCATTTCTAAAGGCTTTTCCGGTTTGGGCAATTCCAAACGGAATTTTCATACGTCCCGATTTTTGAACATTCAAAAAGTTAACAAAAATACCTTGAGCTGTTTCTGGACGTAAATATAAATCCATAGCATGTTCAGCAGAAGCACCAATTTTGGTTCCAAACATGAGGTTAAATTGCTTGACTTCTGTCCAGTTTCTAGAACCTGTAAGTGGATCTGCAATTTCTAATTCTTCAATCAAGGCTTTGACATCTAATAAATCTTCAGCCTGTAAAGATTGTCCCATTCTGGTTAAAATGGTTTGAATTTTTTCAAAATAACCAACTACACGTGGATTGGTACTTATAAATTCTTCTTTATTAAAAGCATCACCAAAGCGTTTTTCTGCTTTTGCAACTTCTTTATCAATTTTTGCTTCTATTTTTGCGCAATAATCTTCTATTAAAACATCAGCACGATAGCGTTTTTTAGAATCCTTATTATCAATTAACGGATCGTTAAACGCATCTACGTGTCCAGAAGCCTTCCAAGTGGTTGGATGCATAAAAATAGCCGCATCAATACCAACTATGTTTTCGTGCATTTGCACCATGGCTTTCCACCAGTAATCGCGAATGTTCTTTTTTAGTTCTGCGCCATTTTGTGCGTAATCATATACTGCACTTAATCCATCGTAGATTTCACTACTTTGGAATACGTAACCATACTCTTTTGCATGAGAGATTACTTTTTTAAATTGATCGTCGTTGTTTGCCATAGTGCAAAAATAAAAAACCGCTTCAACTAAATGAGCGGTTTTAAGAAAAATATAATGGGTTAATTAATTTAGTTCGATTTTTGAAGATCCAAGCAGCTTATTATTATGAAAAATGGCTATTACATACTCGCCTTTTTTAAGTGGCTTATCATTTTCTAAATTTATTTTAGTACAAACTGCTATGTTATCGTTTTTATAATTGAAAGCTGTTTTTCCACTGTAAGATAAAAGTTCTTGACCAAATTCTAGCAAGCCACGATTGGAAATAATGGTATTATCTGGACCTATAATTTGTACATAAATATCTTTACTACCTTGCGTAGCAAATTCATTTTTTAATACGGTAAAACAGACTTCAAGATTATCAATTTTTCCTGCTTTTGTAGTTTCTACATCGTATTCGGAACTACTAGTAATCATTGCTTTAACTTCAATATTTTCAAGCGCCAGAGCTGAAATATCATCAATAAAAGCTGAAAGCTGTAAATTTTCTTCTTTAAGTTTGGCTAATGCTATTTGGTTGGATTCAAACTTTAGTTTATTGGCTAAAGTTTCTTCTTTTAAAGCATCGTTTCTTTCTAAAGTATTAGCAATTCTCGTAAACAGATTTCTGCGCTCATTAAGCAACGCAGTAATATTTTCTTTATACTTTGAAATTAAAGGATAATCTGTTTTTACCAAGCTTAATGAATCCAAAAGAGAATTCAATTTAGATTTTGATTGCTGTAACTGTACGCTTAGTTCTTGATTATCAACACGTATATTGTCATAGAATGTTATCATATTAGATAACTCATTTTGGACAAGCTTTATTTCTTGTTCCATTAATTTTTCCTGACTTTTAAGTGTGTTGTAACTAGCTAAACTATATGACCCTAATACAACAATGGCTATTACCAATGATCCAATAATTAATTTGTAGTTAAATAATTGAGGGTTAACTATCATCTTAATTAATTTATGGGAACAAATCTAAAATTAAAGATTACAAATCAACTTTTTAATCGATAAAAAGAAAAAAAACTTGTTAAAGTTCTTGTTTAAATAACAAATTGTTGTGTCTTGATAAAAAGTTATAATATCTTTAGAATTAAATAACTGGTTTGTTTCAAACTCTACTCACTTTATTCTTTCCCAAAGTTTGTTATAGTTGCAATGGTTTTTTGCACGACAATGAACAGTATGCTTGTACAAGTTGCAGACATGATTTTCCTGTAACTAATTTTCATTTTAATAAAGATGAAACAGTTAAAAACGTTTTTTATGGTCGCTTACCAATTGAATCCGCTACAGCCCTTTTACGTTTTGAAAAAAAAGGTATTACTCAAAACTTACTCCACAACTTAAAATACAAAGGTTTCGAAGAAGTAGGTGTCTTTTTAGGTAGATGGCTTGGTGGTGAACTTCAAAATATTCCTGAATACCAACATATTGACGTTGTAATTCCTGTTCCACTTCATAAAAACAAATTACGAAAACGCGGATATAATCAGGTTACAAAATTTGGTCAAGAATTAGCTAAAAGTCTGAATGCTGAATATATGGATGATGTATTGATAAAGGTAAGTAACACAAGTTCTCAAGTTACAAAAAACAGATTAACACGTTGGTTGAGTAATGTAACGATTTTTAAAGTCATTAATTCAGATAAAATTCAAAACAAACACATTCTTTTGGTGGATGATATTATAACTACAGGTGCAACCATGGAAGCTTGTGGAACTGTTTTACTTAAAAACAATCATGTTAAAATTAGCATTGCCACTATGGCAATAGCATAAAGGATGTTTCGTTAATGATAAATATGTTGTTTATTTGCAAAAAAAGAGAAGTCGGTATGCGTCAAGCGTTTTCTAATATATTTATAGTCATTCTAATAGCATTATTAATTGCAAGTTGTGCCAACAGAGGCAGACCAAGTGGTGGCATTAAGGATATTATACCTCCAAAAATTACCAAATCTGAACCTGAAAATTATAGCACGAATTTTACAGGAAATGAAATAAAAATTTATTTTGATGAGTATATCAAGATTAACAATGTTTCCAAGCAACTAATTATATCGCCTCCAATGGATCCTGCACCAGATATAATTCCGCTTTCTAGTGCTAGCAAGTATATAAAGATTAAAATTAAAGACACTTTAGCGCCCAATACAACATACGCTTTTAACTTTGGGAATAGTATTGTGGATAATAATGAAGAAAATCCATATCCATTTTATAAATATGTGTTTTCAACTGGTAATTATATCGATTCGCTTTCTACAAAAGGAATTATTGTGGATGCCACTTTACGTAAGCCAGAAGATTTTGTTTCCGTCATGCTATACGAAGCAGACACGACGTTTACTGATTCCATTATTTTTAAGAAAAAACCAAAATACGTCACCAATACACTTGATAGTACTACCACTTTTTCTTTAGAAAACTTAAAGGCTGGAAAATACAAATTGATCGCGTTAAAAGACAATAATCAAGATTACAAGTTCCAGCCACATACTGACAAAATAGCCTTTCATGAAGGTTTTATAGACGTTCCGGTAGACACAACTACAACTTTTCTTTTAAAATTATTTTCAGAAGATTTAGAACCCAAAATTACTAGACCTCGTTTGATTTCTGGCGAAAAAATTGTTTTTCCTTTTGAAGGTGATCATAAAAACTTTCAAATTGCTATAACAGAAACGGTTCCTGAAAATTTTGAATATCGTGTAACCAAAGATGCTAAAACAGATTCATTGTATTATTGGTACAAACCACGTTTGGAATTAGACTCATTACAATTTCAAGTAACAAACAAAAATTACAATAAAAACTTTAACGTAAAATTAAGCGAACAAAAACGGGACACCATGATTGTTAAGGTGGAACCAAATGGTCTTTTAGATTTTAATGAGGACTTTAAAATAACCAACACCGTTCCTTTTACACGTTTCAAAAAAAAGAACGTAACCATATTAGATAAAGATTCTGTGGCAGTAGATTTTAGAGTGAAGCTAGATTCTTTATCAAACACCTACACATTAAAATTCGATAAAAAGGAAAGTGAAACCTATAGAATTCAGATGTTACCAGAAGCTTTAACCGACTTTTTCGATAATAAAAACGATACACTTAATTACCAATTAACAACGAAAACCTATTCAGATTATGGTGATATTCGTGTTGTGCTAAAAAACGCTACCTATCCTGTTATTACTCAAATTACCGATGATAAAGGAGAGGTTGTTGCTGAACAATACAGTAGTAAAGCCGAACCTATTGATTTTAGGCATTTTAAACCTGGTATTTTTTACTTACGTGTTATTTTTGACACCAACAAAAATAAAAAATATGATACTGGAAATTATCTTAAAAACCAACAACCAGAGCGCGTTAGCTATTATAAAGACAAGTTAGAAATTCGCTCTAATTTTGACCAAATTTACGAGTTTACATTATTTTAAACTGGTCGCGATCATTTAAGAATTTTAATTTTTCTCGATATCTTGAAATATGCGTTTTATCTAGCGAAACCAATTCAATATGATCCTTGTTTGGCCTAACAGGTGTAATATTATTCCCTAGCACATCATACACTGCCGAATGTCCAGAATATTCATTATGAGCGTCATCTTCTCCAATTCTATTTACTCCAATACAGTAACACATGTTTTCAATTGCAC
>DIAL01000167.1 GCA_002414705.1 Flavobacteriaceae bacterium UBA5079 | reverse complement strand
ACATTGTTGCAATCTATCCAAGGCTAAATACCTTTGACGGTTAATTATATTATAAAAAAATTTCAACCTAAACACGCAAATCAAATAATAAAAAGTGGTGATGTTGAAGATTTTAATTATGATTATCCAACTGAATTATTAGATTGTGAAAATTCTTGGACTGGATTTTATTTAGGTAGTCCAATTGTGTGTGGTGGTATTTACCAAATGTGGGATGGCGTAGCTGAAGTTTGGATTATAACTAAACAAAAACAAAACAAACATAAATTTTTTATGTTAAAAAATATTAAAGAAAAACTGGAAACAACTATAATACAAAAAAAATATCATCGTATTCAAGCAGCGGTAAGAACTGATTTTAAAATTGGCATTCGTTTTGCTAAATGGTTTGGAATGAGTGAAGAAAGTATTATGGAAAAATTTGGACCAGATAAACAAGATTATTATAGATTAGTAAGGATTATATAATGGCACAAATGGTAGTAGCTGGACTAATGATAGGTTCATCAGTAATGAGTGCGTCCGCATCTTATAATGCTGGGAAACAAGCTGAAGCCACGGCTAAGTATAACCAGACGTTGTACGATAGAGATGCAATTTTAGCAGAGCAACAAGCTGAAACAGTGCAAGAAAAAGTTAAACTTGAACTTAGTAATTTTAGACAACAAATTAAAACAATTCAATCAAGTGTTACTCAGGGCTATGCTATGCGTGGAGTTGAGATTTCAGAAGGAACTCCATTGAAAATTTTAGAAAAAAACTTTAAAGATGCCAAAGATGATGAATACATTATCCAATATAACGCTGATGTTGAATCAGCAAATTTACGCAACCAAGCGGATCAATCTTCTTACCAAGGTCGAGCTGAAGTGCAAATGGCAAAATATACTAAACTTGGTAAAAAATATGAAGCGTTTGGCACACTACTTGGCGGTTCTGCTAAAGCTGGATCGGTATTAATCTAATGGTTATTAAAGTATATTCATCACAAGCAACTCCAACCAAACAATCACCATTTGTTACTAACAGCAAACTAGATCGTAATTTTGGGCAAGATGTGTTTTCAGGCATACAAACTATAGCTCAAGGTGTAGAAGCTGTAGGAGAGTTTGCATTTAAAAAATTACAACTATCCAATGATAATAAAAAAAGTGAAGCTATTGTTAAATCACGAGAAGAATTAATTCTGTTAGAAGCTGAGATTAACAAGCCTAATGGTTTGTATTCTACTGTTGACGCAGCTGAGATAGATGAACTATTTATAAAAAAACGTAAAGAAATTATAGCTAAAAATACTATAGGTTTTAATAGCAATTTAAAAAGTCAAACTACTACTCTTTTTAACGCTAATACGTTACCTGATCTAAAACGAGTAACCAATACACAATCACAGATTATATTAAATACTGCTTTAAAAAACAAACTACAAAGTATTAATAACTCTGTAGACAATGTTGATTTTAGTGATGCACTTAGTGTTACACAAACTTTGACTAATTTAAATACTGATTTTGAGTTCTTGCTAAATAACGGCATGATTGATGCTCCTGGGTTTTTAGAACTAAGAAATGATTCTGTTACTAAGTTATTAAATGGAGCATTTGAACAGTTATATCCAACTGCAATGACAACTGAAAATTACACTACAACTGATGATGTTGATTTTACTGACATGCTAGAATTAATAAATGGTGACACAGAAAATGATTTATTAACACCAATATTAGGACTACTAGATAATGATGATGCTGCATTAAGTGCATTCTTTGCTTACCAAAAAAACAGTGTAGATGCAGTTAATATACAAACAAACATTTTAGAAGCTGCATCAGCCAACTGGTTAAATGAAAATCAGATTGCTATACGAGGTATAAATTCTGATGACTTAGCAACACGATCAGCAGCTTTCACATTAATTAAGAATGCTTTTAATAAAAATTTAATTACTGAACAAGTCTATAGTGCAGCCACAACAAAAATGAATAACAGTAAGGGATTTGCTATTGCTGATGATCCTAATGTTATCATTGCGTTAAATAATGACTTTGATAATAACATGTTAGATTTTACTGATTTAGCTGGTACTTATACATATCAAACTGATAATGGTGCAAAAGAAGTAGATATTAATGACGTTCTAACTAAAGAAACTTATGATAATTTTTTTACTAGAGTTAGCACTCAGCAAACTAAATCATTAGCACGAGCTACTACTAAATTGTACAGCAGTTTTAATATAGAAGTTGGTGGGATTGATCGAAGTGATCCAAGACATATAGCAATATCTGGTTTTTTAAATGAAGCTAAGGTTGATATGCTAAATTATCTAGAAGGTGATTTTGACGGTTTGGATGCAAAATATGGTCAAGAAAATATTGCCAAATTAGGTTTTCAAAAATTTTCTAATTTAGCTATAGAAACTGCAAAAGAGAATAGTGTTAGCGTTAGAATTATTGCTTTCTTTGAAAAAGTACAACAAGACATTGACGTTTTAAGTGGTGATAGCATGTTTAGTCCAGCGTTTGTAGGCAACAAAGGTGGTCCAGATTTTGATGTAAATAATTTTAATGCTTGGGCAAAGTCAGCTATTGAATTTGCAGCAACAGTAGACAATCCAATTGTAGCTAGTGAAATACGAAAAAGTGTAAATTATGCAAAAATGACCTACAACGATTACCGAGAATTTTTTGACGGGATACAATAAATGGAAACATTATTGCAAGAAGATGACAAGAGTAATAATAACCCAGCTGAAAATTCTATCTTTAGTTATGATTACATTATTGACACCAACAAGAAAAAAGTAACTACCGTTGCTAATAGGTATAGCAATGGACAAACCCAACAAGAAACTGTGGGTGAAGAAATGTTTGATTTTAGTGTTTATCAAGGTACACGACCATCAATTAATACAGACGATACCATAGCAGCATATAACTCAGCTGCTAATTTTGCTGGAGATACTGCCAAGGTAACTGCTCGAATTATAGATACCATTGCTGAAGAAACAGCTTCATTTGTTGATAATGTACCTGGATATATGAATAAATATAATCCACTAATTGATTCAATACCTGATAACAAAAATGTTTGGTTTAATTTAAATAATACTGGCAAAGGTCCAGTAAGAAGTGCTTGGGATTACTACCGTAATTTTGGTGGCATTTTTAATAACTCATTTGCTCCACAACAATTAGAAGAAGATTCAACAGGTGAATTAATTGCTAAGGTTGGTGCTGAAATAGTGCCGTGGTTGTACGGTGTTGGTATGATAAAAGCTCCAGCTAAGGTGCAGAAGTACGGCAGATGGGCAACCGAGCTATATAAATGGGGTGTTGCTGGTTTTGCTACAGATTTTGTTTATGGAGATATGGACACTAAATCTGCCATTCCATTTATTAATACAGTTCCTACTGAAGCTGCTGGTAAATTAATGCAAACTATTGGGTTTGATCCTAAAGATGAACCCATGATTAAAAAAATATTACATCACAGTTTTTTAGATGGTGATGATGCTGAAATGTTTGCTAATAAATTAGATCATGCTGTGAATGCTGGTATTGTTGATGGCACACTAGGTGTGCTATTTGCTGGTATTGGTAATGTATATCGTAATGGTGTAGCTAAATTTTTTCCAGAATATGCAACAGCTCAATACTTTGCAAAACCATTTATAAGAGATCACGGTACAAAATTTGAAAAATTTAAAAAAAACTTTGATACTGCTGAAGAAGCTACATACAAATACTTTGCACAGCCTGAATTAAAAACTTGGATGATGAACCAACACACCAATGGCAGAACTTTTGGG
>DIAL01000059.1:3558-4419 GCA_002414705.1 Flavobacteriaceae bacterium UBA5079 | reverse complement strand
CATCCTAGATGCCCATTTCTTTATTTGTTCATGACGTACATTGTTACTTCAAAGCCAAATCGCATTTCAGTTGCTTGAGGTGATGTCCACATAATAGTTCCTTATTTATAATTAATAAAATGTAACTTTTATTATTGTAGCAAGAAACAAAATGTTAAATGTCTTAAAAAGGAGTAATGAAAATGATGATTAAAAATATTGCTTTAATAGCATTAATAATATTTATCGGAGGGTTAGTGTTTTTGGGAATTAAAATATTACCAAAGGAATACAAGTATCATTGTCATGGAAAAAATTATAAACTTTATAAATCTATAGAGCCAGATGGGAATGTTTTTTTAAAAAGTACAGAAGATTGTATAGATATTCGTAATATTAAGGAGATAAAAAAATGAGTGATAAAATAAATCCAGATCATTATAAACATGGAGGAATAGAAACTATAGAGTATTTGAAAGCAAAGATGACTGGCGAAGAATTTTATGGTTATGTCAAAGGTAACGCATTAAAGTATATTAGTAGAGAAGGGTTAAAGTCAGACAAAATACAAGATGCAATTGACGATATTGAAAAAGCTAAATGGTATCTGAATGAGATGAAAAAAGTTCATCAAACATCTTTAGCTGTATTGCAAGCCAAAGCTACAGAAAATACCTGGATTAATGATGAGTTGCATGATGAAGATTAATACTACAAAAGCTATTTGTTGTGTGTGTGGAAATGATGCCAAAATATTTCATTTTAAATGGTATTGTGGAATTAAATCAGACCCAGGAAATTATAATATAAAAGGAGTTTGTGATGACAAAAGAAAAAAAAATCTTAAAGAAAAATAAAAAAGAATGGAAAGAACATAAATGG
>DIAL01000059.1:3092-3410 GCA_002414705.1 Flavobacteriaceae bacterium UBA5079 | reverse complement strand
GAATGGAAAGAACATAAATGGATATTTGAAGGTTATCGTTACATTATGGTTTATAACAAATCACAGTTTCAAATTATTCATGAGCCAACTGGTAGGACAATTACTAAAGGAGAATTTAATGGTACAGCCTAAAAATTTTCATTATTACAAGTTTAATGATGGGACTAAAGTCCAGATGGGTAAATTAAAACAGATGACTTTAGATTTATTTCAAGAAGGTCAAGAATTAAAAATTCCAGAAATCTCTAAACTTATGAACCTGCGTGAAGATACAGTTATTCAGGTTGTAAGAAAGTTATGTATTAAAGGCAAACTCCA
>DIAL01000059.1:2557-2940 GCA_002414705.1 Flavobacteriaceae bacterium UBA5079 | reverse complement strand
ACAAATAGACACACTATTTACTCAAAAAAATCAGATTGTTTATTAGCAGAATTAATGTACCCAAAAAGTATAGTTAATAAATTTAAAATTAAAAGTCGTAAAATTATTAAAACTGAAGATGGGCAAAACCATAGTTATCCATTATCTATATCACATCAGTATTCTCAAGGAAATATTATTTATGAAGGTGGTGAATGAAGATCAATAGATTAAATGATATTATTCAGGACTGGGTTAGTTGGCACAAAGTTGATAGCCATAAACTAGGATATCCTAACAAGGTTAGTTATTTATCAACTGGTGGGTATAGTAGTGGAGTGTTTGATGACATGGTAAATGTAGCAGATAAACAAAATGTTAAAACGCTTGATGCTATTATTCAT
>DIAL01000059.1:1579-2446 GCA_002414705.1 Flavobacteriaceae bacterium UBA5079 | reverse complement strand
CAAAGACAAGCTATTTACGCTAGGTATCTTGGAGAAAAAGAACCTATGTTTTTTGAAGTTAAATTTAATTTAGCTATGGAAAATTTGTTAAATATTGCTAGTCGTAGAATTGGTGCTTAATATATATTTAAAATAAATTGTAAAAAGTCTTGTTTTTGTAGTATACTTCTTTTAGCAACACAATTTAAATAAAGGAGTTAGACATGAAATATCACATTTTACAAATTAACTTAACAGATGCAGAAGTAGATTTAATTAACGAAAAAGGTCATGATGCTGTTGCAAGACACGCTAGACATCTTAATGTAACTATTAGCGATAAATTTGATGACCTTTTAATACACGACTATGATCATGTTGCAGATTTTTATACCAATAGTTTAGCTGAAGTTGTAAATCTTGGTAACGCTGATATAGATCGTAAAAACCATCCACAAATTAACATTGTTGCAGATCATCCAGATCAAGGTTTAGCTAGTATCAGCGAAGGTGACATCATTATAAACAGCGAAACTTTAAAATGCTATTACGATACAGGTTACAAATTTATAGCATTAGATGTAAAACCAGAGGAATTAATAGGATTAATTTTTAGCAGTCCTACTAGCAAATCTATTAACACTTTGGAGGTGGCATAAGCCACTTCCTAACAAAGGAGAAAGATAATGCCAATGACTAAAAATAAATTTGAAATTATTAGTAATTACTTTGATATTAATGAGGAATACTACGAGTTTAAATCCATTCAAGAAGGAATGGATTACTGGATTTATGTAGGAAAACCTTTTACCAAAAACTCTGAAGTTAGTAAAGAAATGATTGAGGTTGCTAGAATATGGTGTATTTTTGAAAAATATAATGGTGTTA
>DIAL01000059.1:0-1366 GCA_002414705.1 Flavobacteriaceae bacterium UBA5079 | reverse complement strand
ATTAATGCATAAAATTTTAGTAAATACTGCTGTCCCTATGTCACAAGAAATGATGCATGGATTAACATTATTAGAAGCTCATTGTTACTTTACTAATAAAAAAACAATTACAACCGAAGAAGTAAAAGATTGGTTAGCAAAAAATAATTTTAAAAAATTAGTAAAAGATTATCAAAGTGACTTTATTTGGTTAGTACCCTAATTTTTTTAATAATTCTTCAGACAAAATTCCAGAGTATGGTTTCATTTCTAAAGCACGAAGATCATCTCTAGAGGGATTTTTTTTATTTATATCAAGTATTATTCCTGTAGGCTTTTTATCTTTACCTATTTGTATTCTTTTGTCTATATCTAATAATTCATAAATGTTTTTATCGGTGTCTAATTGACCAATACCTTTTCCTTGTAATACATAAGGATAGGATCGGTGTTGTGTTGGTTTAAATAATATATCAGAATCTGCAAAAAATTCACCTACATTTAATAAACCACCATCTCTTGCATTAAGTTGTTTTGGGTCTGCAACTGCTAACCTAGCTTCACCTCTACCTAATCCACCTAAATCACGAAATTGAATATCTAATTGATTTTGTATTTCTTTTCTAACTTTATCTGGAGCTTTAGAGTATTGTTGAACAGAGCTTGGGTCTGACATCCCTTTCCAGTCAGGAATAAAAGTTTTTATTAACTTGTCAGCTTTATTTTTTTGTTTTAAAGGCAAGGCTGCATCTGCATAAGCTATCATTGTTTCTCCAGTCATATGCGAAAAATCTCCTCCAGTCGGACTCATTATATGTGGAATATGTAATGGGTTTTGCCCTGTGTCCCGTTTAATTATTTTTGCAAGTTCATCCATTTGCCTTACAGGAAGTTCTCCTGATGCCCATTGTTGATTTCTGAAAAGAAACGGATACCCTTGCCCTCCTAACAGACCAACTGGATAATTAAAATTTACATCACCAATTCCAGTAAGTATTCCATCTGCTCTTGTTCTGTCAGCCATTGATGTAATGAAAGGTCTACCTTCATAATCTGCCAATGAAACTTTAGGTACATTTTCTTGTATATTGTTTGATTGTATTTTAGGTTTTACATTTTCTAATTTAACTTGTTCTCTAACTCTCTTATCAAATCTTGGGTCAAATTTAACTTTGTTAATTACAGGCTTGGCAACTTTTTTTGTAACTCTACCTATGGGTAAGGTTTCTAAACCAAGCATACCCAAACCATAAGCAACATCACCATAATTTCCTTGTGCTATTCCTCGCCCAGTATCTCTAGCCATATTTTCAGAGCCTTCTGAAAAACCAGTTAAATCCATAAGACCAAAATTACCCTTTCTACCAATTAACCCATCTGCTAATGA
>DIAL01000091.1:12388-12562 GCA_002414705.1 Flavobacteriaceae bacterium UBA5079 | reverse complement strand
CATCAAAACGAAGCAAACCTTCTACGGCTCCAGAATCTGTTTTGAAACCTTTTAAGTTAACAGTTGATCCTTTTTGTAATAATCTGATAAACTGATTTTCTGAAATAGTTTTTTCATAGGCTTTAAAAGGTAAAATGAATTTACATCCAGCTTTATAATCCGAACAACCATAAG
>DIAL01000091.1:11166-12142 GCA_002414705.1 Flavobacteriaceae bacterium UBA5079 | reverse complement strand
TCCTTTTATAAGCTTGCCATTTTTACATTTCGGACAAACTTCAGCAGTAATCCCATTGTTGTTAATAGCCTTTTTTACTTTAGATTTTTCTGCTTTTTGTTGTATTGTTGCCGTATGGGAAATATTGGCTCGTCTGGTTTCACTTCTAACTTCATACACCAACTCATCTACCATGTGCTTCATATTATTAATAAACGTACTCGCTTTAAATGTGCCTTTTTCAATATCTTTTAATTGCTTTTCCCAAGTTCCAGTTAGTTCAGCAGATTTTAACATATCATTTTGAATGGTATCAATTAGCTGAATTCCCGTAGTTGTTGGTAACACCTGTTTTTTATTTCTAATAATATATTTACGCTTAAAAAGCGTTTCAATAATATTGGCTCGTGTAGACGGTCTACCAATACCGTTATCTTTCATTAATTCACGTAATTCATCATCATCTACCTGTTTGCCTGCCGTTTCCATAGCGCGTAGGAGCGTAGCTTCCGTAAACTGATTAGGTGGTTTGGTTTGTTTTTCTAAAAAAGACGGTTCGTGTGGTCCTTTTTCCCCTTTTACAAATGAAGGCAACGTATCCGATGTTTTTGTTTCCTTTTCAGGGTTTTCAAAAACAATTCTCCAACCTTTTTTTAAAATTTCCTTACCAGTTGTTTTGAAATTCAGGTCGGCAGCCTGTCCGATAACCGTTGTATTAGATACATCACAATCATCATAAAAAACAGCAATAAACCGCTTTACAATACTATTATAAACCTGTTGTTGGTTGTATTGTAATCTGCTTTCTACACCTGTTGGAATAATAGCATGGTGATCGGTTACCTTTTTATCATTAAATACTTTAGAAGATTTTTTAATTTTCTTCCCTAAAAGTGGCTGCGTTAATGCGGCATAATTGGTTAGATTCTTTAAAATACCAGCGACTTTAGGATATACATCATTTGGCAAAAACGTGGTATCCACTCTTGGGTATGTT
>DIAL01000091.1:8948-11079 GCA_002414705.1 Flavobacteriaceae bacterium UBA5079 | reverse complement strand
CTCTTGGGTATGTTACCACTTTCTGTTCGTACAAACTTTGAACAAGCTTTAAGGTTTCATCTGCTGTAAATCCGAAGCGCTTATTACAATGGACTTGTAATCCGGTTAAATCGAATAATTTTGGTGCATATTCTTTTCCTTTCTTTTTAGTAGTCGATATGATTTCGAAATCAGATTCTTTGACTTTTTTTGCTAAAATTTCGCCATCTTCCATTTTTAAGAAACGGCCTTCTTCATAACTGAAAAGGGTATCGCGATAAAGGGTTTGCAATTCCCAATAAGGTTGTGGTTTAAAATTCTCAATGTCTTTAAACCGATTAACAACCATAGCTAGCGTAGGCGTTTGAACTCGTCCAACCGATAAAACTTGCTTATAACCTCCATGCTTTAACGTGTATAATCGGGTGGCATTCATGCCTAAAAGCCAATCGCCAATTGCTCTTGAAAATCCCGCATAATAAAGATTGTCATAATCTGCAGAGGGTTTTAAATTATCAAAACCTTCTTTAATGGCTTCCGTTGTTAATGAAGAAATCCACAACCGCTGAATAGGACCTTTATAATTTGCTTGATCCATTACCCAACGCTGAATAAGTTCTCCTTCCTGACCAGCATCACCACAGTTTATAACTAAATCTGCTTTATCAAATAAGCGCTTTACAATTTTAAATTGCTTCTGAATTCCAGAATTAGAAACCACTTTCGTTTGAAACTTTTCGGGAAGCATTGGTAAGTTATTCAAATCCCAGCTTTTCCAGTACGGTTTATAATCGTTGGGTTCCATTAAGGTACACAAATGTCCAAACGTAAAAGTGACTTGATAGCCATTACCTTCAAAATACCCGTCATGCTTGGTATTAGCACCTAATACAGATGCTATTTCTCTGGCAACACTGGGTTTTTCAGCAATACAAACTTTCACAATTAGTTGTTTTTTAAGGAAGACGCAAAGTACTGAATTTTATGAAAACAGGATAGTGTTTAGATTGTAATGGATGGTTTTTTTTTAACAAAAACGTAATAATTATCGATCATTAAAATAATTAATCGTAATATTGCAATATACAAATGTTAAGATATGGGAATTACCAAAACAGACAAGTTTACAGATGAGCAGAATAAGCTAGCAAACATAGCTAAAGCATTAGGTCATCCAGCTAGAATAGCCATACTTATGCATTTATTTAAAATAGATAGTTGTATTTGTGGCGATTTGGTAAACGAAATTGGTTTGGCGCAACCAACCATTTCACAGCACCTAAAAGAGCTAAAAAACCTAGGTATTATTAAAGGTAATATCTCTGGAACTAGTATTTGTTATTGTATAGATCAAGATGAATGGACACAAATAACCACATTACTAAATCAATTTTTAAGTCAGAAAACGGAAGGAGCAGGGAATTGCTGCTAAAATTATAAACTATTAATATCTATAACATGAAACTATCTGAAATAAAACACCAGTTAAGAAATTTGGAAACTATTGCGTTTCAGTTACCAAACGGCGAATTAGTACCAAATCATTTCCATGTAACTGAAGTCGGGAAAATTAGTAAGCATTTTATTGATTGTGGCGGAACTGTAAGAACAGAAAACGTTATCAATTTTCAACTCTGGGAAGCTAATGATTACGATCACCGATTGCATCCTGAAAAACTACTATCTATTATTGAATTATCTGAAACCGTTTTAAATCTTGAAGATTTAGACATAGAGGTGGAGTATCAGGGAAGTACTATTGGAAAGTATAATTTAGACTTTGATGGTAAAAACTTTTTGTTAACCAATACGCAAACAGATTGTTTAGCAAAAGATGCATGTGGTATTCCAGCTGAAAAGCCAAAACGTAAACTATCGGAATTAGAAAAAACGAATAGCTGCACACCAGGTTCAGGTTGTTGTTAATAACTAAAATTTTATAAGAACATGAATCCAGCTTTAGTTGAAACTATTAGTGAATTGAAGTTTATTTCAGTTTCTAATGATCGCGTAAAATTACTTCAACCTTTAATTGATTATATAATAGGTAAACAAATTGAAAATCAATTTATTAGGATTAATTTCATTTGTACACATAATTCCAGAAGAAGTCATTTGTCTCAAGTTTGGGCTCAAGCATTGTCGCATTATT
>DIAL01000091.1:6733-8839 GCA_002414705.1 Flavobacteriaceae bacterium UBA5079 | reverse complement strand
GCATTATTTTGGCATAAAAAAAATAGCCTGTTATTCTGGAGGCACTGAAGCGACTGCTATTTTTCCTGCTGTAATTGAAACCCTAATGAAACAAGGTTTTGATTGTCACAAATTATCTCAAGAAAACAACCCTATTTACAGCATTAAGTTTGATGTTAATGAGCCTGCCATTATTGGTTTCTCTAAAACATATGATGATACATTTAATCCTAAATCCGAGTTTGCCGCTATTATGACGTGTTCCCAAGCAGATGGTGGATGCCCTTTTGTTGCAGGTGCTGAACTACGAATTCCTATAACCTTTGAAGACCCTAAAGCTTTTGATGGTTCGCCGTTGCAAAGCAAAAAATACGAAGAAAGAAGCCTTCAAATTGCTTCAGAATTGTTTTATATATTTTCTCAAATAACAAAAAAATGACTAAAAAATTATCATTTCTAGACAGCTACTTAACCCTTTGGATATTTTTAGCCATGGTATTAGGTGTTGCTCTTGGGAATTTTATTCCTGCCATTCCAAGCTCAATCAATCAATTAAGTCATGGTACAACTAATTATCCCATTGCTATTGGATTAATCTTAATGATGTATCCACCACTAGCCAAAGTAAATTATAAGCTTTTACCTACCGTTTTTAAAGATGTTAAAATATTATCCATTTCGCTTGTTCTAAACTGGATTATTGGTCCTATTTTAATGTTTATTTTAGCTATTGTCTTTTTACAAAACCATCCAGAATATATGGTAGGTCTTATTCTTATTGGACTTGCACGTTGTATTGCTATGGTTTTAGTTTGGAATGATTTGGCTGAAGGGAGTAGTGAATATGGTGCAGGCTTGGTTGCATTAAATAGTATTTTTCAAGTGTTTGCCTATAGCTTTTATGCTTGGCTGTTTATTACCATTTTACCACCTTATTTTGGTTTTGAAGGTGCCATTGTAGATATTTCAATTGGAACTATTGCCGAAAGTGTTCTTATATATCTGGGAATTCCATTTGCTTTGGGCATTTTAAGTCGCCTTATTTTAGTGCCTTTAATGGGTGAAAAATGGTATAAAGAAACGTTTATTCCTAAAATTTCGCCAATCACTTTAATCGCTTTATTGTTTACAATAATTGTTATGTTTTCTTTAAAAGGAGAGTTGATTATGACCATCCCTTATGATATTGTTATCATTGGAATTCCATTGGTCATTTACTTTGTAATCATGTTTTTAATTAGCTTTTTTGTCAGCAAATCCGTTGGTGCTTCTTATGATAAAAATACAGCCATCACCTTTACAGCTACAGGTAATAATTTTGAGTTAGCCATAGCTGTTGCTATTGCTGTTTTCGGAATTAATTCCGGGCAAGCTTTTACAGGTGTAATTGGACCACTTATAGAGGTTCCTGCACTAATTTTATTAGTTCGGGTTGCGTTTTGGTTACGTAAAAAGTACTATTAACTATAAAACCCGTTCTGACTAAATATGTCAGATTGCACTTTAATTAACATGTAATTTTTGACCAATTCTTAAAGTCGATTTTTTGTTAATGTTATTCAACTTACACAATGCAGCTAAACTTATATGGTTTCTTGAGGCAATACGTGATAAATTATCACCACGTTTAACGGTATACATTTTTTTAGGTTTATTAGCTTTCGCTAAAGCTTCAGTTTCCGAAGTTGGAACATCTATAGTTCCTTTACGCTTGCTGTTGTGTAATTCAGGACGCGTCATATCACGCGTAATCCAAATTTCATTATTAAGAACTTCGTTTGTATCATTAAATTGCAATAAATATTCAGGGTTAATTTGAATTCCTTGATAGCTTACTTCTAGATGCAAATGGCTTCCACGAGCATTTCCAGATGTACCACCTTTTCCTAAATAACTTCCAGCTACAACCGAGTCATTTTCTTTTACACCATAGCGTGATAAATGCGCGTAAACCGTTTCTAAACCGTTAAAATGACGCACAACAACAGAACGCCCATGACCAGAACTGTAATTAGCAAAACGCACAACGCCATCAAACATAGCAAAAAGGCTGTCACCAGTTATTAAATCAATATCTATTCCTTTATGTGGACGACCTTTGCGCCAACCGTAACGAGATGTAATAAC
>DIAL01000091.1:6285-6622 GCA_002414705.1 Flavobacteriaceae bacterium UBA5079 | reverse complement strand
GTAATAACTTTATTTCTGGATATTGGAGAAGCATAATTGGAGTCGTTAAATTGTAAGTGAATTGGGAATTTAATGTCTTTTCCGTAATCCACACGAATTTTACTAGTATCCCAGTAATCCGTTGTAATATCTACTTCATTTTCAGCTTCGTCAACTTCATAGGTTTCTAGTAAATCGTGACTACTAGCTACAAAATTAAGCAGGTTAGGAGATGTATTTACAGGATTATTAATTTGAGCTAAACCACTAAATGCTAAACTCAAAGATACAAGGGTCATGAATAATTTCATACGTTATCAAGTGCTATTAAAAATCTATTAACGTTAAAAGCTGTAAA
>DIAL01000091.1:5399-6199 GCA_002414705.1 Flavobacteriaceae bacterium UBA5079 | reverse complement strand
AAAAGCTGTAAAATATTGTTTTACAGCATTCGAAAATATAAAATTTACACCTAAAATAGCCTAAATTTTTGTTAGAGTTTTTGAGATTGATAATCATTTTATTTTTAGTCTTTGATTACTAGAATTTTAATATGTATATATCTTTTCGTTTTCTTACGCATAAAATTCTATAAACAGTTAAACTGTAACTATCTTTGCTGAATAATTTAACAAAACTCCATGGCAAATTCCATAAAAGCACAGCAAGAACAATTAGCAAAATTGCATATCACCCAATTGAATGATATGCAAGAAGAAGCTTTGTTAGCTATTTCCAATGCTGAAAACACCGTGCTTTTATCACCAACAGGAACTGGAAAAACAGTCGCTTTTTTATTACCTACTTTAGCACAATTAGATGCTAATTGTCCCCATGTTCAACTCTTAATTTTGGTACCATCTCGTGAATTGGCCATTCAAATTGAACAGGTAATTCGGGAAATGGGATCTGGTTTTAAAGCAAATGCCGTGTATGGTGGCAGACCGTTTTCAAAAGATAAAATAGAACTCGCGCACACACCAGCTATTGTTATTGGAACACCAGGTCGAGTTGCTGATCATTTACGCAGAAAAACGTTTTCGGTTAAAGATATCAAGACACTTGTTTTAGATGAGTTTGATAAATCGTTAGAAATTGGTTTTGAAGGCGAAATGAGCGAAATTATTGCAAACCTATCACACATTGAAAAACGGGTTTTAACATCTGCAACGCAAGGGTTAAAAATCCCTAAATTCGTAGGACTTCACAATGAATTGGTTAT
>DIAL01000091.1:4032-5231 GCA_002414705.1 Flavobacteriaceae bacterium UBA5079 | reverse complement strand
AGATTATTTAGACTCCAAACCATCCAATATTGAAATAAAAAAGGTGGTTTCACCTCAAAAAGACAAACTAAATACACTTGTAGATTTACTGTATGATATTGGCAATAAACCTGGTATTATTTTCTGTAATTATAAAGACACGATTCAATATGTGAGCGATTTTTTAAACAGTCAAAATATCTCGCATGGCTGTTTTTATGGTGGTTTAGAACAAATAGATCGTGAGCGAGCTTTAATTAAATTCCGTAACGGAACACATCAAATTATTATAGCCACGGACTTGGCAGCTAGAGGATTGGATATTCCAGAATTGAATTATATTATTCACTACCAACTACCTTTAAAAGCTGAAGAATTTACCCATAGAAACGGTAGAACAGCCCGAATGAATGCTAAAGGAACCGCTTACGTGCTGCAATGGGAAGATGAATATTTACCAGAATTTATAGATACCAATCAGGTTGTTAAACTGAAAGGGAATCCTAAAAAATTGGAATCTGATTGGGTAACGTTATTTATTTCAGGCGGTAGAAAGGATAAAATTTCTAAAGGTGATATTGCTGGATTACTCTTTAAACAAGGCGATTTAGAAAAGCATGAATTAGGTATTATAGAATTGAAACAAGATTGTGCTTTTGTAGCCGTTGCAAAAAACAAAGCGAATATTATTGTTGAAAAGACGAATAATTCGCGTTTAAAGAAGAAAAAGGTTAGGATCAGCATCTTATAACATCTCTTTAAAACCTTAAGGAAAGTTTAACAGGCTTAACTCATTTCAAGCTAGTCTTATTGTGAATTGCTTTGTATTTTTACAGAACAAACCCATTATAAATTTATCAGACACCTATGAGTAAAACGCAAGCCTTATTAGAACCCTATAAACTTAATAACGAAATCACATTAAAAAACCGTGTGGTTATGGCACCTATGACGCGAAGTCGTGCTAATAATCCAGATAAAATTCCAACAGCGGATCTTGAAGCGGTTTATTATGCACAACGTGCTTCGGCTGGATTAATCATTACAGAGGGCTCACAAGTTTCAGAACAGGCTGTGGGTTATGTGAACACGCCAGGAATCTATTCACAAAAACAAGTTGAAGGGTGGAAGCTAGTTACCAAAGCGGTGCATGATGAAGGCGGAAAAATATTTATTCAATTATGGCATGTTGGTCGTATGTCTCATGCTTCTTTTCATGC
>DIAL01000091.1:3244-3941 GCA_002414705.1 Flavobacteriaceae bacterium UBA5079 | reverse complement strand
ATTCAATTATGGCATGTTGGTCGGATGTCGCATCCTGATTTTCATGACGGGAATTTACCTGTGGCGCCTTCGGCTATTAATCCGAACTCGCAATCCTTTACACCAACAGGTTTTAAAGATACGGTTACGCCAAAGGCGATGACGCAAGACGATATTGATCAAACCATTTTAGATTTCAAGAATGCTGCGAAAAATGCTATGGATGCTGGGTTTGATGGTGTTGAAATACATTCGTCTAATGGGTATTTATTCCATCAGTTTTTTAGTACAACATCCAATACTAGAACCGACAACTATGGCGGTAGTGTTGAAAATCGTTCGCGTTTTTTCTTTGAAGTACTGGACGCTATCAAGTTGGTTATGCCAGAAAACCGCATAGGTGTTCGATTTAATCCGTCTGCTCATGGTTTTTTCGGGATGACTGTAAATGAAGATAGCATTCCAACTTTCGACTATATTATTTCTAAATTGAATGATTACGATTTAGCTTACGTGCATTTATCGGAACCATTTTCAGATGTTTCTGAATTACCTTATGCTGAAACCGAAATAGCCAAACGTTACAGACCACTCTATAAAGGGACGCTTATGATTAATTCTAAATTTAAGCAGGCGAGTGGTAACGCAGTTTTAGAACGTGGTGATGCCGATTTGGTAGCCTTTGGAAAACCTTATATTTCCAATCCCGATTTAGTAG
>DIAL01000091.1:2065-3184 GCA_002414705.1 Flavobacteriaceae bacterium UBA5079 | reverse complement strand
CGTTTATTTCTAACCCAGATTTGGTGGAACGCTTTGAACAAAACTTGGAATTAGCCAAATGGGATGCGGATACATTTTATGTTCCAGGTAAAAAAGGGTATACGGATTATGAAAAAATAACATAAGTTTAATAATATAAATTGGCAAGACCTTGAGTTGAATGGTATCTTATCCATTCACAAAAAACAATACAAAACACATATAAAACCTATGAAAGAAACAGTAAAAGCTTATGGTGCCAAAAGTGCCACAGCCAATTTAGAACCTATGACTATTGAACGTCGCGACTTACAAGCTGCAGATGTGAAGATTGATATATTATATAGTGGTGTTTGTCATTCGGATATTCACACGGTTAGAAACGATTGGAAAGGTTCTAATTATCCGGTTATTCCAGGACATGAAATTATTGGTCGCGTTACAGACGTTGGGAGTGAGGTGACCAATTTTAAAGTTGGTCAGTTAGTTGGTGTTGGTTGTATGGTAGATTCTTGCCAAACATGCCATAGTTGCGAACAGGATTTAGAACAGTTTTGTGAAAATGGTGCGACATTCACGTACAACAGTCCAGACAAACATTTAGGTGGACAAACATATGGTGGTTATTCAACTTCCGTGGTTTGCGATCAGGAATTTGTACTGCGTATTCCCGAAAATATTGACCCAAAAGGTGCAGCACCATTGTTATGTGCAGGTATTACAACCTGGTCGCCATTGCGCCATTGGAAGGTGAAGAAAGGTGACAAAGTGGGTGTGATTGGTCTTGGAGGCTTGGGACACATGGGTGTGAAGTTTGCCAATGCGTTGGGTGCTCATGTTGTGATGATAACCACTTCGCCAGAGAAAGCGGGTGATGCTGAACGATTAGGTGCTCATGAGGTATTGATTTCCAAAGATCAGGAGGCTATGAAGGTTCATGCCAATAGTTTCGATTTTATATTGAACACAATTCCAGTTGGTCATGCAATGGATCCGTATTTGAGTTTATTGAAAATAGATGCGACTATGGTTTTAGTTGGTGCCATTGAAAATATGCGTGAATTTCATGGTGGAAGTTTAGTAATGGGCCGGAAACGTGTTGCTGGATCCTTGATTGGTGGCATTAAAGAAACCCAAGAG
>DIAL01000091.1:0-1914 GCA_002414705.1 Flavobacteriaceae bacterium UBA5079 | reverse complement strand
AACCCAAGAGATGTTAGATTTCTGTGGTGAGCATCATATTGTTTCGGATATTGAAATGATAGATATGCAAGATATTAATGATGCGTATGAGCGTGTGACTAAAAACGATGTGAAATATCGTTTTGTGATAGACATGGCTAGTTTGAAATAGACTTGATATAGAATTAGAAAAGATGGATGTTTATGCACATCCCTTAATTCTAAAATATTCTATTTTACATAATATAAATTATAGAACAAATGTTATTATGAGTAATATAGCGAATAGAACCTTTTTCAGGTTCTATTTTACATAGTTACAGATATAACGTCTTTAGACTTATATCGGTAGTAATTATGTAATAGCTATTTTGCACTATTCTTATTATTTAAGTACTCACTGATTTATTGATTTATTATTGATTCTTATAATTGTTGTATTCTGAATGATTATCTGTAAAATTGAAAATACACGATTCTCATCCGATGGGTTTTTGACATGTTTTGTAGTGGTTATATTTGCTGAACCGAATTAGACACGAATTAGATCAGAAGAATAGCTAAATTCGAAATAAGGACAATTATTTCACCCAAACTATTTACCTTGCAACAAATACCTAGAATCAAAAAATACATCCATGATTATCCCAAAACTACATTATATATCTCAAGGTCATACACCTCAAGAACATTTGGACAATATCCAAAATGCCTGCACGTCTGGTGCTGAATTGGTGCAATTACGGTTAAAGCATATTACCGAAAAACAGGTTTTAGAAATCGCACAGGAAGCTCGGGAGATTACGGCTCGTTTTCAAACTAGATTAGTCATCAACGATTATTACAACATAGCCAAAGCTGTTAAAGCGGATGGTGTGCATTTAGGACAAACGGACGTCTGCCCTACTGTTGCCAGAACACATTTATATACTTGGCAATTGATTGGTGGTACTGCTCATACGCTTGCCGATTGTGAAACTTTAATTAGTAAAGAAGTGGATTATATTAGTTTGGGGCCTTTTAAATTTACAGAAACTAAAGACAATTTGCCAAGCGTGTTAGGATTGAGCGGTTATACCGTTATTATGAATGTTTTGAAAACCGAAACTCCCATTATTGGTATTGGTGGGATTACTGTAAATGATGTGACTGCTATATTAGAAACTGGGATTTCTGGCATTGCGGTTTCTGGGGCTATTACCCAGGATTTTAATAGTATAAGACTGTTTCATGAGTTACTTGCGGCTTCATCTACAGCGGAGCAACGGCATACTTTTGGTTCCAGTGCAGATTCTAAACCATTGTGATTGCTTAATCCAACCGAATGACTTCCGACTTTAACACCCACTTCCCATTCTCCTGAACACTTTTGGTGATGGTTATTTTATTTGGTCCTGTTTTTTTAAACACATCAATGAGCTTTAAGTTTTTGTGCACGACTGTGTTTATAACAATAGGATTAGTGAGTAATTTACTATTGTTAGCATCATAAACATAGAGGGTTTTGGAGGTGGGTTTAATATCCCAAAAACCAATTTCGTCTGCTAGGTCGTTATTAAGATCTTGGAGGTTATCTAATTGGGATTTGTAAGCGCCTTGAATTGTAATGTCCTTTAAATCCTTGTTGCTAAAGGTAATGATGCTGTTGCAATTGCCTTGGCATACTACGGTGTTTTCTGCTGTTGTGGTAGTTGTTTCAGGAGGAATTACTGTTGCGAAATCTGATAGTCCATCGCCATTGAAATCGCCAAATAGTTGTCTGTTATTGTAAAGGAACGCCTTGTTTTCTCGGGCTGTTGGAAAAATAGGTGCATTTAGGTTATTATCATTTTCATCGACACCCTCACGGAGTATTTTAAAATTACCGTTTCTAATTATCAATGAAAGATACGAGGGATAATCTGCTTCTATTCCGTTGTAGTTTACGCGCTTGGT
>DIAL01000002.1:23399-26915 GCA_002414705.1 Flavobacteriaceae bacterium UBA5079 | reverse complement strand
GAAGAAATGTACAAAGCACAAGCGGATGCCCAAGGTGGAGCAGAAGCTGGACCTGAAGCAAATGCAGGAACAGATGCTAACGAAGGAAGCGACGTTGAAGACGTAGACTTCGAAGAAGTGAAGTAAATTGACATTGGCTTCACTGAACCACTACGTTAGGTTTCCGAGCTTAAGCGAGGAATCTTTATAAACTTAAAACGCAATCATTAATTTGGTTGCGTTTTTTTGTGCCTATAAATCTTATTTAAACTATGCACGCATAATATATTCCGTTATATTTGCTTTACATTCAAAAATAGAAAATACATGTCTACCCAAATCACCAAACTCCTCAACATAAATCACCCAATCATCATGGCACCTATGTTTTTGGTTTCCAATACGGCCATGGTTACCGAAGGGATGAAAGGCGGAATTGCAGGTTGTATTCCAGCATTAAACTATAGAACATTAGATGAATTACGCGCCTCTATTATTGAGCTAAAAGCTGGCAAAGTGGCTGGTGGTGCATTTGGTTATAACTTGATTGTAAATAAGTCCAACGTGAAATACAAAGAGCAATTACGCGTGATTTGTGAGGAAGGTTGCGATTTTATTCTAACATCTTTAGGAAGTCCAGAAGAAACCATCAAAGAGGCACATGCCGTTGGCATCAAAGTGTTTTGTGATGTCACCGATTTACATTTTGCCAAGAAGGTGGAACAATTGGGAGCTGATGCAGCAGTTGCTGTTAATAGCGAAGCTGGTGGACATCGTGGCAATTTATCACCACAAGAATTAACCAGTTTACTTAATAAAGAATTAAATATTCCTGTTATTTCCGCAGGAGGTGTTGGTTGCAAAGCAGATATTGACAACATGTTAAGTTATGGTGCTGCAGGTGTTTCCGTAGGAAGTCCATTTATTGCTTCTATTGAAGCTGGTGTAACAGACGACTATAAACAAGCTTGTGTGGATTATGGCGCTGATGATATTGTGATGACGGAACGTATATCAGGAACCCCTTGTACGGTAATTAACACGCCTTATGTTCAGAAAATTGGAACAAAATCTACAGGATTAGAAAAGCTTTTGAACAAAAATAAAACCCTAAAAAAATGGGTAAAAATGGTGCGTTTTTATATCGGTATGAAAGCCACAGAAAAAGCAGCTAAAGAAGCAACTTATAAAACAGTTTGGGTAGCTGGCCCAAGTATTGAACATACCAAAGCTATATTACCTATTGGAGAGATTATTAGAAATCTTACCAATTAACATCATTTTAAAATAAACTATATTTTTATTTAAACCCATTAAAAATGGTAGATTTAATGTCCTGCCATTCCTCTTTTAAAATTCCATAGCAGCAAGTACTACGTTTAAAACCGTCCAACATTACCGTATCTTTGCGTAAAACACCTTCTAGCGTTCCTCCAATTTTCTCTACTGCTTTTCTAGATTTGATATTTCGTTCATCGATACGGAATTCAACTTTATCAAATTTTAAAGTTTGAAAAGCATATTGAAGCATTAAAAACTTCATTTGCATATTTAATCCGGAACCTTGAAAATCTTTACCAATCCATGTCCAACCAATATGTAACACACTATTTTTTCTGTTAATCATTGCAAAACGGGTACTTCCAGCATAAGCTTCCTTTTTCTTATCATAAATAATAAAAGGGATTATCGTTTTATTATAGTAGCCATCAACGGCAGTTTGAACATATTCCTTAAGACTTTCAGATGTTGAAATGGTACTGGGTGAGTAAAAAATTAAATCTTTTTCTTTTGCAATTTCAGATAGGTATTTGTAATTACTTAAGTCTAAAAGCGTCAGTTTTACAAAATCGTTTTCTAGTAGATGTGCATTCATTTTAAACGAGTTTATTAATTAATTCAACATTCACAATATGTTTACCTTTAAAAGGTACTATTTTCAAACGATTACCAAACAGTTCTTTTGCTCGTTTTTCTTCGTTTATAATGCGGTCTTCATTTAAATATTCATCTTCAGTTCCATAAATAAGTGATACGTTTGTTAAAGCGTCTAAATACTGAAAATCAGCAGTAATTAATTCCTTGGGAATTCCGCCAGAATGGAGCACCAATTGAGAACATTGCAATTGGCGTTTGGCAAGATAACGCGTTGCTACACTCACACCTTGAGAGTACCCTAAAACAATTAAGTTAATATCCATTGGGATTGCTTCAGCAGCTAAAACGGAATCAAAATAACACATAATATTTTCAGTCTCTTTTACGGTGTTTTCTTTGGTTAGCCAACTAGCTCCAACATGTTTAAACTTTGGAGGTGTGTAGTATTTACTGGGTGCTTGTGGTGCAATAATATAATTTTCGGCTGCAGATAAGCCTTGGAAATATCTTAAAAAATACCGACTTAAATAACCCATACCATGACATACAAACCAAACGTTTTTTGTGGAACCTGTTAATGTGTTTAAAGTGGCATAGCTATTAGTAGTGGTGTAGGATATTTCCTTTTCAGTTAGATTCATTTGTTGTTGGTGTTTTGTACTTTTACAATTCGATTTAAAAATACAGAAATTTATGTCCATATCTAAAGAAGCCAGACTAAAAGAAATCAACGCTATTTGTAAAAATACCTTGATGGAAACTCTAGAAATTAGTATTTCCGATTTTGGTGATGATTTTCTAATAGCAAAAATGCCAGTTAATTCTCGCGTGTATCAACCAGATGGCGTGTTACATGGTGGAGCAACAGCTGCATTAGCGGAAAGTGTTGGTAGTTTTGCTTCACATTTATTTTCTAATTTAGATGAAGTTTTTGTTCGTGGTACCGAAATTACGGCTAACCATGTAAAAAGTGTTACGGAAGGACATGTTTATGCCAAAGCAACATTTTTGCACAAAGGAAGAACCACACAGTTGTTAGATATTCGTGTTACTGATGATTATGATAATCTAATTTCTATTTGCCGTTTATCTACCATATCATTACCTAGAAAAAAATAAGATATGAATTCCACTGATTTTTTCCAGAAACTTCAAGATCAGTTTGCAAATAACTTGCCTTTTGTAGCTTATAGAAATCCTAATGAAGGAACAATTAAATCGTTTCTGCAACAGGATAAAACACTTTACCAAACAACAGAATTTACAGAAAGTGGTTTTGTTTTTTCACCTTTTAATTCCAAAGAAACTAGTATTTTAATTCCTGTTGAAGGTTCTGAAACTATACAATGTAGTCATGATAACTCTCATGAGATACTGTTAAATTCTTCAACATCTGAAGTCTATCAAACTATTAATGATATTTCTGCAAAGGAAAATCATATTAAACTAGTAGAAAATGGGATTCAACAAATTCAAAAGGGTACATTTCAAAAAGTAGTTCTTTCTAGATGTAAATCTGTTACTATTTCTGAAAGTAATCCTGTAGTAATCTTTAAAAAGTTATTAGCAACCTATCCAACTGCTTATATATATGTTTGGTTTCACCCAAAAGTAGGCTTATGGTTAGGAGCCACACCAGAAACATTGCTTCAAATTGAA
>DIAL01000002.1:20547-23153 GCA_002414705.1 Flavobacteriaceae bacterium UBA5079 | reverse complement strand
CAACAAATAGTCACCAATTTTATAGTTTCAAATTTAAAAAATCAGTTAGAAACTTTAAAGGTTTCTGATATTGAAACCGTAAGAGCAGGAAATTTAGTGCATTTAAAAACGCATATTTCGGGACGAATCAATTCTGATGAATCACGTATTAAAAAAATTATTGAAACCTTACATCCAACACCAGCTGTTTGTGGGATGCCAAAGGAAATAGCTCAAAAGTTTATTTTAGAAAATGAACACTATAAACGTGAATTTTACACAGGTTTTTTAGGCGAATTAAACGTTAAAAAAGCCGTTTCAAGAAATTCTAACAGGCGTAATGTTGAAAACAATGCGTATGCGAGTATTAAAAGAGTTTCAAATTTGTTTGTAAATCTGCGTTGTATGCAAATTCAAAATCAAGAAGCCATTATATACATTGGTGGTGGCATAACAAATGACTCTAATCCTAACGCAGAATGGGAGGAAACCGTAGCTAAATCGGTTACCATGAAAAAGGTATTACAATAGTTTTTTATCAGTCAGCTATTTGTTATTTTTACAGTTAGATTCTATCTTACATGCAATACCCAAAAATCCCGCTTGCTCAAACCATTGTTCTGCTTTGTAAAGCTAAAAATATACAACATATTGTTATTTCGCCAGGTAGTAGAAATGCGCCAGTAACCATCGGTTTTACGCACGATGATTATTTTACATGCTACAGTATTGTAGACGAACGTTGTGCTGCTTTTTTTGCATTAGGAATTGCCCAGCAAATCCAAAAGCCGGTTGCCGTTATTTGTAGTTCAGGTAGTGCGCTTTTAAATTATTACCCAGCTATAGCAGAAGCTTATTATAGCCATATTCCATTAGTGGTTTTATCTGCTGATAGACCTAAACATTTAATAGATATTGGTGATGGACAAACCATTAACCAACGTGATGTTTATAAAAATCATATTGTTTATACGGCAAATTTAAGCTCTCAAATGGATGCCGAATTTAAAAATCGAGATGAAGATGAACCTGCTATATTAAAAACACTTGAAAACAAATTAGAGCGCTTTTTAGGAAGAAAGCAGGAATTGCAGCAAGAGAACGAAACGGAAATTAATAAAGCTCTCAATAAGGCTTTATCTAAACGTGGTCCTGTTCATATTAATATGCCGTTTCATGAGCCACTTTATGAGTTAACAGATACATTAAGCGTCAATCCAAAAGTTATAGATTTTGAAAAACGAGCCAGTAAAGTAGACGATTTTATCTACAACGAATGTCTGGACATGTGGAATAGCGCAGCAAAAAAAATGGTTTTAGTTGGCGTAAACCCACCCAACGAAATTGAACAAAAATGGTTAGATGAATTGGTGAAAGATAATAGTGTTATTGTATTTACTGAAACCACTTCCAATATTCATAATCCAGATTTTTTTAATAGTATTGATACCATGATTGCGCCTTTAGATGAAGACGATTTCAAAGAGTTACAACCTGATATTTTAGTCACTTTCGGTGGACTTATTGTCTCTAAAAAAATTAAAGCTTTTTTAAGAAGTTACCAGCCCAAAGAGCATTGGCATATAGATCGTGATTATGCTAATGATACATTTTTCTGTTTAGAGAAACATATTGAAACCACACCAAATAATTTTTTCGAAACCTTTTTACCACAAATCACACATTTTGTAAAGAGTGATTACAAAGCGACTTGGGAACAGGTAAAAAATCATAGAAAAGAAAAACATCTTGACTATTTAAATGAAATTCAATTTAGTGATTTTCAGGTTTTTGATATGTTATTCAAAAGTTTACCACAGCAAATATCTTTGCAATTAGGAAATAGTTCTACTATAAGGTATGCACAACTTTTTGACATTCATAAATCCATTCAAGTCTTTTGTAATCGTGGCACAAGTGGTATTGATGGCAGTACATCTACAGCTATTGGTTGTGCTGTAAGCCAAAAAAAACAAACGGTTTTTATTACAGGGGATTTAAGCTTCTTTTACGATAGTAATGCGCTTTGGAACAATTATATTCCTAATAATTTTAGAATTATTATTGTGAATAATCAAGGAGGTGGCATCTTTAGAATTTTACCAGGAAATAAAAACTCTGAAAATTTCGAAAACTTCTTTGAAACCAAACATAATTTAACCGCTAAACAATTGTCTAACATGTATGGCTTTCAATATGGAACGGCATCAAATGCTATTCAACTTAAAAATAAATTGAAAGATTTTTATAAAGAATCGGATCAACCGAAAATATTGGAAATATTTACTCCCAGAACTCTTAATGATGATGTGTTGCTAAATTATTTCAAATATATTAAGTAAATTAAATTTTATCTAAAACTATTTTCACGTGTATCTTAATATCTCATAAAATAGTACCTTTGCCACATGATAAAAATTGGAGAATACAATACATTAGAAATACTTCGCGAAACCGAACCAGGATTGTTCTTAGAAGATGCTGACGGAAACGAGGTTTTATTACCAAACCGTTATGTCCCAAAAGAATTTAAAATATGGGATAAACTGGATGTATTTGTATATTTAGATAATGAAGAACGCCTTGTTGCCGTTACCGATAAACCGTATATTCAACGTGGCGAATTT
>DIAL01000002.1:713-20459 GCA_002414705.1 Flavobacteriaceae bacterium UBA5079 | reverse complement strand
GTATATTCAACGTGGCGAATTTGCATTATTACGATGTAATGCGGTCACAGAACATGGTGCTTTTTTAGATTGGGGAATGGTTAAGGAATTATTCTGTCCATTTAGAGAACAAGCCTACAGTATGAAAAAAGGTGGCTGGTATTTGGTATATTGTTTTCTAGATGATGAATCTAATCGTTTGGTAGCATCTAGTAAAACTAATCAGTTTTTAGATAATAAAGAATTAACGGTTGAAGCGTTTCAAGAAGTGGATTTAATAGTGTCGCATCCATCAGATATTGGTATGAATGTGATTGTAAATAAAACGCATCAAGGCTTAATTTTTAATGATGATATTTTTCAGGACCTATCCATAGGTGACCGATTAAAAGGATACGTAAAGAAAATCCGACCTGATAATAAATTGGATATTGGATTAGGTAAAATGGGTTACCGTAGTATTGAACCGAATGCCGATTTAATTATGAAGGAACTCGAAGATCATGGTGGTTATTTAAACCTGACAGATAAATCTGATCCTGAAGCTATAAAGAACACACTCCAAATGAGTAAGAAAAGCTTTAAAAAAGCGGTTGGGACTTTATATAGAAAGAAACTGATAGAAATTAAAGACGACGGGATTTATTTGGTATAATAAGTAGAATTTATTTTTAGAGTTTACAAAAAAACGATTATAAATTAGATGTTTATAATCGTTTTTTTTGAAATATAAATTACAATTATATCTTCAACTTTTTCTTTAAATCGCTAGAAACAGCATCTTTATGAACCATAACTGATATCGTTTTTAAGCGCATAAAAGCTTCGCTCATATAAACATATCCATTATTGGCAACACGACTTTCATCCGTTCCCCAAGAATTTTTTACTTTATAATATGTTGTACCATTTTGATCTTTTAACATTCCAGTTATATGCATCAAATGATCGTCTGTAGTTGCATAATTTTCAAATTCTTGTTGTCTATAAGCTTGTGTGATTGTTTTTTCAGGACGCACGCTGATTATGGCTTCGGCAGCCGTTGCATCATCTTCAGGAATAACAGCAACACCATGTTTTGCAGAGAACGTTTTTTCGCTCACATCACAATCCAATTCAACCGTAAAACCGTTTTCTAAAGCGTGGTTAATAGTGGCAATCAATTCATCTAATTGTACATTATAAAAACTTCCATTCGAGAAATTATCAGGAATGTTTAAAATAAATTGCGAATAAAATGGCTGATGTGAAAAGGAAGTAATGCTCACATAATTATCAGGATTTATCTTTGTCATGGCCTGAAATGATTTTGGCGTATATTCCACACCTTCATAATTAAATGTCGTAATGTCTTTTCCTAAATAGGTATCTAAAGTGCTAGTCACAACGGCTTGCCATTTTGGCGATAAACTTCTACCAGGATTATCAATATAAACGTCCAACATACCATTTAAAACAGCTACCATTTCAGCATGATTGTGTCCCGTTGCACCAGTTTCCATACCACTGTAAACAGATTGTGGTACCAAACCATAATCGCGAATACTATTCATAACATCATGAGCTAGACCGCCTTCGCTAAATTGTGCTTCTCCTTGGCGCATCACATAATTCCATGCTTTTTTTGGATACGTATGACGCACTTGGAACATTTCAGAAATGTCAATTTGTTTTCCTGTTAACCTGATTACTTCACTTTCTAAAAATGACGATGTTGAAAAGCTCCAACAAGTTCCCGTATTTCCTTGACTAATAACATCAGTAGCATCTAAATCAATAACGGATTTAAACGAATAGCTTTGTGAAAAACTGGTGGCGAATGTAAAAATAAAAGCGAATAAAAACAGAATATGTCTCATGGTACTGAATTGTTAGGTAAATAATAATTATTTTTGTCAAAAATAAAGAAAATGAGTGTAGCAAACTGGAAAACGGTTAAAGAATATGAAGATATCACGTATCAGAAATCTGATGGTGTAGCGCGTATTGCTTTTAACAGACCCAATGTTCGAAATGCATTTCGCCCGAAAACAACGAGTGAGTTATACGATGCTTTTTATGATGCACATGAAGATGTCAATATTGGTGTCGTTTTATTATCGGCCGAAGGTCCTTCAACTAAAGATGGTGTTTACAGTTTTTGTTCTGGAGGCGATCAAACAGCACGCGGACATCAAGGGTATGTTGGTGATGATGGTTACCACAGATTAAATATTTTGGAAGTTCAACGGTTAATACGTTTTATGCCAAAAGCAGTCATAGCAGTCGTTCCAGGTTGGGCTGTTGGAGGTGGACATAGTTTACATGTGGTGTGCGATTTAACCCTTGCTAGCAAAGAATACGCTATTTTTAAACAAACCGATGCTGATGTAACTAGTTTTGATGGTGGTTACGGATCGGCTTATTTAGCAAAAATGGTTGGTCAGAAAAAAGCACGTGAAATTTTCTTTTTAGGGCGAAATTACTCGGCTCAAGAAGCGTTTGATATGGGAATGGTAAATGCCGTTATTCCACATGAAGAGTTAGAATCGACTGCATATGAATGGGCTCAAGAAATTTTAGCGAAGTCGCCAACCTCTATAAAAATGCTGAAATTCGCTATGAATTTAACAGACGATGGTATGGTTGGTCAACAAGTATTTGCTGGCGAAGCTACACGACTAGCTTACATGACAGACGAAGCTAAAGAAGGCCGTGATGCCTTTCTAGAAAAAAGAAAACCTAACTTTCCAAAAAAATGGATTCCATAAATAACGTGTATGCCATCAATTAAAAATTGGGTATCTGCGGCTAGACTTCGTACATTACCTTTATCTGTTTCAGGAATTATTTTAGCTACCAGTTTTGCGGCTTATAATGGCTATGTTAATTGGTATATTTTTGTTTTAGCACTTTTAACAACAGTAGCATTACAGGTACTTTCGAATTTTGCCAATGATTATGGCGATGGTGTAAAAGGAACCGATAATGAAGATCGTGTTGGTCCACAGCGAGCCTTGCAAAGTGGTCAAGTAACTCCAGACCAAATGTTTGAGGCTATAAAAATTAATATTTTAGTTATTATAGCATTAGTTGTTATGCTATTATTTAATGCGTTTGGTATGCGTCACTTTTTGTATACCATGCTATTTTTAGCATTAGGCGCATTTTCGGTTTATGCTGCCATTAATTACACGGTTGGTGAATCTGCTTATGGCTACAAAGGATTAGGTGATGTATTTGTATTTGTCTTCTTTGGCTTGGTTAGTGGTTTAGGAACGTACTTTTTATATACTTTAAAAATTGACCATGTTATTATTTTACCAGCCATTACAATTGGTTTGTTAAGTGTAGCAGTTTTAAATTTAAATAATATGCGTGATATAAATTCGGATATTAAGTCGAATAAAATAACAATGGCTGTAAAGTTGGGTCTAAAAAATGCCAAGCTTTATCATTATACGTTAATTGGTTTTGCCATATTTTTGTCATCTTTATTTGCCATTTTATATTACGTATCTCCTTATAATTTAATGTTTATGGTTATGTATGTTCCATTAGTGAAGCATTTATTATATGTTAAAAAAACTACAAATCCAGCTTTATTAGATTCAGAACTAAAAAAAGTGGCTATTTCTACCTTTTTGCTCGCCATTTTAATGGGAGTTGGTTATGTTATTTAATAGATTTTCTTTTTAAGACCTACTGAAATAGTTTAAGATTTTGTATTTTTCACTACAACAATTTTAAACCCATTTTCAATGAAAATTACATTTTACGGTCATGCTTGTTTAGGAATAGAAGTAGATGGTGTTCATATTCTTGTAGATCCATTTATTACTGGTAATCCAAATGCAAAACATATAGATATTAACTCGCTTAAAGCAGATTATATTTTGCTAACCCATGCGCATCAAGACCATATTCTGGATGTGGAGGCTATTGCTAAAAATACCGATGCTGTTATTGTTTCTAATTTTGAAATAGTAAACCATTTTCAAAATAAAGGTTTTGAAGGACATCCAATGAACCATGGAGGAACCTGGGATTTTGAATTTGGAGAAGTCAAATATGTTAATGCTATTCATACGTCATCTTTTCCAGATGGTAGTTATGGTGGGCAACCAGGCGGTTTTGTAATTGAAGGCGAACATAAAAACATCTATATTGCTGGTGATACCGCTTTAACTATGGATATGAAATTAATTCCATTACGAACCAAGTTAGATTTAGCTATTTTACCAATTGGCGATAATTTTACCATGGGAATTGATGATGCTATTCTGGCAAGCGATTTCGTTCAATGTGATAAAGTACTCGGTTATCATTATGATACATTTGGCTATATAGAAATTGATCATGAAGTTGCCAAACGCAAGTTTTTTGAAAAAGATAAAGATTTGATGTTGTTGGGAATTGGTGAAAGTTTGGAGTTATAAATTAATAATTCTCTTAAAACTGTAACAATCATAAAAAGTGTTTGTCTTTAATGGTATACGAATCAAAATAACCATTATGAAAACCGTTTTTAAAAGTACCACACAAGTTATTACCTTTTTTCTGATTGCATTTTTATTAAGTGCTAATTTACTCGTTGCGCAAAACAAAACGTTCAATGTTAAAACGTTTGACAAAGTGATTATCAGTCCGCATATAGAAGTTGTGTTTAAAACAGGTGATAAAGAGGAAGTGGTTATTGAAATGATAAGCGAGTCCATGGATGAAATTAATGTGGAAGTAAAAAACAAAACACTCCAAGTGTATTTAGATGATGCTAAAATTATCACTGAAAAAGACAAAGAAAAAAGCACGAAAAACAGAACTTATGATGCTTATAACGGAACTGTGGCTAGAGCAACTATTTACTACAAAAAAGTAAAATCATTTTCATTAAGAGGCGAAGAGCGTTTTAATTTTGAAGATGCTATCATTTCAGATAAAATATCATTCAGTATTTATGGCGAAACTCAAGTAACCATGAAAGACGTCACGTTAAAAGATTTAAAAGTATCCATTTATGGCGAAAGTTATTTAGTTATTGAAAAAGGAAGTATTGAAAATCAAAAAATTGTTGGCTATGGTGAAAGCACGGTGGATTTTTCTCAAGTAAATAATAAAGAAACTAAAATAACCGCTTATGGAGATGGTAGTTACCAATGCAATGTATCTGATAGACTTAAAATAGTTTCTTATGGTGAACCAACAATTACCTATAAAGGAAGTGCAAAGTTGGAACAAGGATTATCCTTTGGTGAAATGGAACTTGTTAAAATAAATTAAACTAACGCACTACACTTCGTAAAGTAAACCAGTGAAGAAACTTGGGGAAATAGCGTTTTAAATAAATACCTAAAACTTCTTTTTTCCCTATATATACCTCAAACTTTTTCTTATAAATGGCTTTTAGCATGCGTTTGGCAAAAACGTTTACTGGAATTCCTTTTTCTGTAGCTTCATCTTGGCTATTTTGTTTGTTTCCATTTCCAATTAAAGCATTTCTGGCAATATCTGTATTAACAAAGCCTGGACAAATTAGGGTTACAGAAATTCCATCTTTTTCATGTTCTAAACGCAAAGCATCAAAAAAACCGTGAAGTGCATGTTTTGCTCCACAATATCCAGAGCGGTAAGGGGATGCGAATTTCCCCATTAAACTGGTTACTGTAACAAACTGACCAGATTTTTGATTCATAAAATGGGGTAGAAGTGCTTTTGTAAGTGCAACAGTACCTAAATAATCTATTTCCATTAGTTTTTTATCGACAGCTATATCTGTTTCAATTATAAGCGAGCGTTGACTAATACCTCCATTATTTATTAATATATCAATCTTGCCAAAACAGGATAATGCTTGTTCTGCAATAGGTAACATGTTATTATAATCTGCTAAATCAAAAGCTAAACAAGCTATACGTTCCGGATTTGGACAGCTGTCTTTTACGATTTCTAAATCGGATAAACGTCTCGATGAAATAATTAGTTGGCAGTTTTGTTGCGCCAAGTTTGCAACTAATGCTTTGCCTATTCCGCTGGAAGCGCCAGTAATCCAAATAACGTTGTTGTTGAAATTCATAGTATGCAAACAAAAGTGCGTATCTCTTAATTAAATAATTATTTTTCTTTAGTAGATTGGGATTGTAAATTATTCTTCAGCCACTCACGACGTAAATCATTACTTAATTTTCCAGAACCGTCATGAAGCCAACCTGGTGGTTTAATAAAATATAGAAATCTATTTTTAAGGGATTTTTCACCAGAAAACACATCTTTAAACATATTTTGCCATTCTAAAAAAGCAATTTTTACAGGATTATAGGTTTCAATATTAACAACCAATCCATAAATGACTTTTTCTTCCTTAAGTTCGGGCTGAAACGTGCCAAATAATTTATCCCAAATTATGAGAATTCCAGCATGATTTCTGTCTAAATATAGCGGGTTGCTACCATGATGAACCCGATGGTGAGATGGTGTGTTCATTATAGATTCAAACCATTTTGGCATTCTATCTATAGTTTCCGTATGTATCCAAAATTGATATAACAGACTAATAGACATTTGTAATAAAATCATTGCAGGATGAAAACCGAGTAAAGGCATCCATAGCCAAAAAATAAAAGAATAAAAGCCACCAGACCATGTTTGTCTAAGTGCCGTACTCAAATTATATTTTTGTGAGGAATGATGCACTACATGAGACGCCCAAAATAAGCGACTTTCATGAGAAATACGATGAAACCAATAATAGGAGAAATCATCTGCAAAGAAAATTAAAATAAAACTCCACCAAACCACAGGAATTGTAAACAATCTGAAATTATCATAGATCCAAAAAAATGCTAAAAGCACAATGGCTTTACTTAAAAAACCAATAAATACATTCCCTAGTCCCATAGCGATAGATGAAAATGCATCTTTAACCTCGTATGTCTTAATATGCTGCTTGGCAGTAATATACATTTCTAGTAGCATGGCTAAAATAAAAAAAGGAATAGCAAATAGAATAATGTTTGGGAATTCAGGCATTGTGATTATTTTTTGATGTCTAAAATACAAAATAAATTAAGTACTTTTGGATACAATATGAAAGCAACTTATCATAAATATATTCTCAATTTCAAGCAAGCAAGTGGTACCTCTAGAGGGGTTTTAAAAACCAAAGAAACTTGGTTTATTATTTTAAAAAACAACGAAAAAAAGGGTATTGGCGAATGTGGGATTTTACGAGGCTTAAGTGCTGATGATGTTCCAGATTACGAAGATAAATTACAATGGACTTGTTTAAATATTCATTTAGGTTTAGAAACACTAAAAGCTGAATTAATTGCCTTTCCTAGCATTCAATTTGGTTTAGAAATGGCTTTTAAGTCTTTAGAAGCCGAAACACCTTTTAGTTTATTTCCTTCACAATTTACTCAAAACAACAAATCCATTCCTATAAATGGATTGATTTGGATGGGAACTGCCGCTTTTATGAAACAACAAATACAAGATAAAATTGAAGCAGGTTTCAAGTGTATTAAAATGAAAATTGGCGCTATTGATTTTGACACAGAATTAACTTTACTAAAGTCCATTCGGAAAGAATTTTCAGCTAGTGATATTGAATTGCGTGTGGATGCAAATGGTGCTTTTTCTAATCATGAAGCTTTAGAAAAATTAAAACGATTATCAGATTTAAATCTACATTCCATTGAACAGCCAATAAAAGCTGGTCAAATGGACGCAATGGCTAATTTATGCGCTCAAACACCTTTACCAATTGCACTAGATGAAGAATTAATTGGTGTTTTTGAAACTGCTAATAAAATAAAACTTTTAGAATATATTAAACCACAATATATTATTTTAAAACCGAGTTTTGTGGGAGGCTGGAATAGTAGCCAAGAGTGGATAAATCATGCAGAAAATAATAAAATAGGTTGGTGGATAACAAGTGCGTTAGAGAGTAATGTTGGTCTAAATGCTATTGTACAATGGACTTATACTTTAAATAATAATTTGCCACAAGGATTAGGTACTGGAGGTTTATTTACAAATAATTTTGAGAGTCCATTAACCATTAAACAAGGCTCTTTATTTTACGATTATACTAAATCTTGGAATTTTAATTTGAACTCATAACCACATTAACTCATTGTAACATTCAATAAACATGTACATAGCACAAGCATTTAAAGGTCTTCACGAATGGTGGCGATATATTATTGGTATTCTGGTTATTTTTATGGCTGTACTTATAGGGCAAATTCCATTCACAATTGCCGTTTTTATTAAAGCCATGGCTAATGGTGATAGTGTTTTAGGGATGAATGAAACTGATTTAATGACGTTATTAGAACCGAATTTAAATCTGTTTCTTATGCTGCTTTCATTTGCAGCGGGTTTAGTAGGCATTTTTTTAGTAGCAAAATACGTCCACAAACAGTCTATTGTTTCCCTAACAACAGCACGAGATAAAATTGATTGGAAGCGTTTTTGGTTCGCCTTTATTTTGTGGGGAATTGTATCCACTAGCTTTGTGTTTTTGGACTATTATATGACACCAGAAAATTATGTTTTAAATTTTAAGTTAATGCCTTTTATCATTTTATGTGTTATAGCCATTGCATTAATTCCACTACAAACTAGCTTTGAAGAATATTTGTTTCGCGGCTATTTAATGCAAGGAATGGGTGTTATTACCAAGAATAAATGGATACCTTTAATTACAACATCTGTTGTTTTTGGGTTATTACATATTTCTAACCCTGAAGTCAAGCAATTGGGTTATATAGTGATGGTTTATTATATTGGAACTGGTTTATTTTTAGGTATTACAGCATTAATGGATGAAGGTATTGAGCTAGCTTTAGGCTTTCATGCAGCAAATAACTTATTTACCGCATTATTGGTAACAGCAGACTGGACTGCACTTCAAACACATTCCGTTTTTAAAGACACCTCATTACCCGAAGCAGCAGGTTTTATGGATGTTTTTATGCCAGTTTTTGTTATATTTCCTATTATACTCTATGTTTTCTCAAAAAAATACAAGTGGAATAATTGGCAAAACAAACTTCTAGGACCTGTTAATGAACCTTTAAATAAAACTACTAACATTATAAACCATTAATTACAAATGACACCTAAATTTGACAAAGTACATAATCATTTTAAATTAAATGGATTTCATTATAACCGTGAAGCTTTAAAGGAAGTAGCCTATAGTTATATTAAAGAAGGTGAAGATTTTGAAGTTGCTATTGGCGAATTTTTAGCTGATTGGTTAGATTCAAACGAAACACTATCAGCTAAAACTTCTGGCTCCACAGGAATGCCTAAAACTATTTATGTAAATAAACAAGCTATGGTTCATTCGGCACTTACTACAGGTAATTTTTTTCATCTAGAACCTAAAAATGCTGCACTTTTATGTTTGCCATCAGAAACCATTGCTGGTAAAATGATGCTTATTCGTGCCATGATGTTAGGGTTACATTTGGATATTATTCCACCTAAAAAAAACCTAGATATTAATTTAGAAAAGACATATCAATTTGCCGCTATGATTCCTATGCAATTGCAAAAGAATCTGAATAAAGTTGAAAAAATTGAGACTATCATTGTTGGAGGTGCACCTGTTTCAAAAGATCTTAAAAACACAATTCAGACAATTAAACCAACTGTTTTTGAAACCTATGGTATGACTGAAACTGTGAGTCATATTGCGGTAAAACAACTAAATAATTTTACAGATCGTACTCAAAATTCATTATTTCAAGTATTACCAGGTATTGAAATTTCAAAAGATAGTCGGGATTGTTTAATTATTGATGCTAAAAATATTTCTGAAGATATAATCATTACTAATGATGTGGTTAAACTTCACAGTCCTTCTACTTTTGAGTGGTTGGGACGTATAGATCATGTTATAAATTCTGGAGGTGTTAAAATACATCCTGAAGTGGTGGAAGATGTTCTTGCAAATCAAATAGACACTCGTTTTTTCATAGCGTCTTTACCAGACGATGAATTAGGAGAACGCGTCATTCTTATTATTGAAGGTGAAGAAAAACCAATTACATCTCACCTATTTGCAGATTTAGATAAATACCAAATCCCGAAAGAAATATTCTTTTTAAAACATTTCAAGGAAACACATTCTGGAAAAATTCAACGAAAAAAGACGGTTGCCTCACTCAAATAACGTGTTCACGAATTCAGGATTTTAATTAGCGCTATTGTGTTTTAAGTTTACTTGGAATTTAAAATACAAAACCATGAAAAATCTATTACAATTCGTATTTGTAGCTTTTATAAGTTTACAATTACAGGCACAAGAACGAACTATTTCTGGAACTATTTCAGATGAAAATGGACTGTCTTTGCCAGGAGTGAATATAATTGTTAAAGGCACTTCAAGTAGAACTCAAACTAATTTCGACGGTTTTTACACACTTAAAGCTACTGAAGGTGATGTATTGAGCTATTCATTTATTGGTTATATCACCACACAGAAAAAAGTCAAGAAAAACACAACTAATATTTCCTTTGCCATGCAAGTGGATTCTGAAGTATTGGAGGAAGTCGTAATTACTGCTTTAGGAATAAAACGTAAACGAGATGAAATAACTACTTCGTACCAAAAAGTTGAAACGGAGCAACTTACACAGCTAGCTAACCCAGCCGTTGCTCACTCTTTGTCTGGAAAAGTTTCAGGACTTCAGATAAATAGTAATAGCAATGGCGTTAATCAAGGTACAAAAATCGTGTTACGTGGAAATCGATCTGTTTCAGGATCTAAACAAGCGCTTATAGTTATTGATGGTGTTATTTCTACTTCTGAAACCTTAAATCGTATAAAGTCAAAAAAAATTGGAAGTGTTGATGTTATTAAAGGATCAGGAGGCACTGCGCTTTATGGCTCACAAGGTGTTAACGGTGTTATAATTGTAGCAACAAAAGGTAGCAATTACAAATTACCGAATGAAGTCAAGCATCATATTACCAATCCTATTTCATATGCTAACAATGATGTTTACGAAGAAATTGTAGAAAACGCTTTCGAAAATGTGAAAACAAAACCGTTGTCAACGTTTTCAATTGATGTGGATAAAGCATCTTATAGTAACATTAGACGGATGATTAATAACGGTCAAGAAATTCCAGCTAGTTCGGTTAAAATTGAAGAAATGGTTAATTATTTCGACTATGAATATCCACAACCTACAGATAAACATCCATTTTCTATTAATACGGAACAAGTTCAAACACCTTGGAATAGGGATACACAGTTAGTACGTATTGGTTTACAAGGAAAAACCTATGAAAATGAAGCGCTACCAGCATCCAACTTAACCTTTTTAATTGATGTATCAGGTTCTATGGGACAAGCTAATAAATTACCTTTATTAAAATCAGCCTATAAACTATTAATAAATCAATTACGCCCTCAAGATTATGTTTCTATAGTTGTTTACGCTGGAGCAGCAGGTGTTGTTTTGGAACCGACATCAGGTGTTGAAAAAGAGAAAATTATAGCAGCTTTAAATAAATTAAATTCTGGAGGATCAACAGCTGGTGGGCAAGGTATTGAATTAGCTTATAGTTTAGCCGAAAAAAACTTTAAGAAAAATGGAAATAATCGGGTGATTTTAGCAACAGATGGCGATTTTAACGTTGGAGCTTCTTCAGATAAAGACATGGAGAAATTGATCGAAGACAAGCGTAAAACAGGTGTATTATTATCTGTTTTAGGTTTCGGTTATGGTAATTATAAAGATTCCAAGTTAGAAACCTTGGCAGATAAAGGAAACGGAAATCACGCTTATATTGATACCATGCAAGAAGCACAAAAAGTGTTTGGAAAAGAATTTGGTGGAACCTTATTTACCATAGCTAAAGATGTGAAAATTCAAGTAGAATTTAATCCAGCCGTTGTGCAAGCTTATCGATTAATTGGTTATGAAAATCGCTTATTAGCTGATGAAGATTTTATTGATGACACGAAAGATGCTGGTGAATTAGGAAGTGGACACACTGTTACGGCTTTATACGAAGTTATTCCGGTTGGCGTAAAGAGTAACTATTTAAAAGATATTTCCAATTTAAAATATACCAAAAATGAAAGTACCTCAAATTTTTCTGATGAATTATTTACTGTGAAATTCAGATACAAAAAACCAGATGGTGTTAAAAGTATTGAAATGATACATGTGCATGAAAACAATATACATCAGGCATCTATTGATATGAAATTTGCTTCGGCAGTTGCTTTATTTGGAATGCACCTTCGTAATTCAGAATATGATAATAAAGCTAAACTTAGCGATGTATTGGATTTAGCAAAGCAGGGAAGAGGTAGTGATTTAAATGGTTACCGATCTGAATTTGTTAGATTAGTAAATGCTTATAAAAGTTTGTAATAAATATAATAAAAAGTGACCTTGTTTTATAAACGCCAAAACTTGGTCATTCTTTATTAATATGGATGATAAAATCTAACTTTTCGATTATGACTATTCAAAGTTTCTTTAGCTATTTCATGTTGTTCTTCAAAAGTTTCAAGGTTTGTGCCTTTACAGATACCATAAGAATAATGGTATTTTATTAATTCAATATCTAAAGTTGTTAATTGCTTGTTTTTAGAATAACAATCGGCAAAATAACTTTCACAACTAAAATCATTTATTTTAGAAAAATGACCTAAAGTAATAATGAAGTAATCTTTTAAAATTTCTTGAATTAATGCTTCATTAAAATATAAGTCCGTGTCTATTTTTACACTACAACTATAAATTTGTTGATGTTTATTCCAAGATAAATAGAAATCAGAATTTTTATAATGTTTCATTCGTGATTCATATTCATAATCACCAAAATAATAAACAATATAATTAGAATCTTCTACGTGTTTTACTTCAGAAACATTTAGAGAATCTACTTGATTTGCAACGCTCTTTGCAAATGACATAAAATCGTTACGAGTTCGTTTTTCAACACTTTTAGAGAAAAAAACTTTAATGTCATCTTTCCAATAGCGCATGGTTTGTTTTTTATCTAAAGAATCAATTGATTTGGTTCTGAACGCAATTTTTTTATAGTAATGAAGGAAGGTGGAGTCCTTATATTCGTATGGAACACCTACACCGTTTGGTCTTAAATAATTTTCTACTAATACAAGCGTATCATTATCTTTAAACAAAAAACTTAATGAATCTTTTTGAGTTAATGGCTTTTTATATTTCTGTTTATAGCTCTTTAAAGTAATATAAACATGTTTTAGTGTGTCATTTTTTTGATGTTGAGCTTGACCATTTAAGTAAAAACAAATTAATACTAAAAAAATAATTACATGCTTCATCTTTGATTTTTTTGTATTTCCTGCAACGCTTTGAAGGTATTACCATTTATTTTTTGTTCGTAAATAATGGCATAATGCATTCGCAATAATTCTAAATCATTATCACTAATTGTATCACTATTATTATACTTGTCAGATAACAAGCTTGTTTCTTCATAACCGTAATATTTATAAAACTGACCTAAACTAATAAAAAACATTTGTTTTAATTGTTTAAGCAAAAATTCATTATCGGAATTTGAAATATTAATTTTTAAAACACCAGCATAATTTTTATAGTTATTATCTGTAATTATCCGGTATGTTGCACCAGTATAAATATCTTTTAAACGTTCTTCTTCTGAATTAAATATATAATCTTCGCCATAAACATTTACTTTTTCTGAAGTAACTTTTATATAATAATTTGCATCCTTTAATTTTGAGGTAAATGATATATTTAAATTGTTAATTTCATTAATTTGTTCATAGAACGTCATTAAATTTTCGCTTACTTCTTTAGGTATTTGTTTATCTAAATATACCACAATGTCACTATTCCATTGTTTTAATATACTTGTAGAATCTTCAAATCTAAATATCTGTGATGCATATCTAGAAACAATTCTTCGCCTTTCTTTAGTAGATTTAACAAAATCTAAATCAGGCTCAAGTCTCATTTTGGTATAAAGTGTATCTTTTGTTAATACAATATACTCTCCATTTTGAAGTGCTGGTTTGTTATTGGGTAAGCAATCAATTCTTGGTTTAACAATATCAAAATAACTATTTTGAGCAAAAGCTGGAAACAAGATAAAATTGAAGCAAAAGACTAAAATTAATTTCATCATAGAAAATTAAACCTGTAAAACACCCATGTTAAATTTCTTCTCAATAGGTGCGTGGTTTGCTGCTTCAATTCCCATACTAATCCATTTTCGGGTATCCAAAGGATCAATTATAGCATCTGTCCAAATTCGAGAAGCGGCATAATATGGTGAAACCTGTCGGTCGTAACGATCTTTAATTTTTTTGAAAAGTTCAGCTTCTTTTTCTTCTGTTATTTCTTGACCTTTCTTTTTAAGTGATGCTTTTTCAATTTGAAGTAATACTTTAGCAGCACTATTACCACTCATTACTGCAAGTTCGGCACTTGGCCAAGCAACAATTAATCTTGGGTCATACGCTTTTCCGCACATGGCATAATTTCCAGCACCATAACTGTTTCCTAAAATAATAGTGAATTTGGGCACCACACTATTACTTACAGCATTAACCATTTTGGCGCCATCTTTAATAATACCACCATGTTCACTTTTACTTCCAACCATAAAACCAGTAACGTCTTGTAAAAAGACTAATGGAATTTTCTTCTGATTGCAATTAGCAATAAAACGTGTCGATTTATCAGCCGAATCATTATAAATAACGCCTCCAAATTGCATTTCACCCTTCTTGGTTTTCACCAATTTACGTTGGTTAGCAATAATTCCAACAGCCCAACCATCAATTCTTGCATAACAGGTAATTATAGTTTGACCATAACCAGCTTTATATTCTTCATATTCGCTATCATCAACCAGACGTTTAATAATGTCATACATATCATATTGGTCAGCGCGCGATTTTGGAATAATCCCGTAAATGTCTTCTGGGTTTTCTGTTGGCTTTTTAGCATCAACACGATTATATCCTGCTTTATCATAATCACCAATTTTATCTATGATATTTTTAATTTTATCTAAAGCTTCTTTATCATCTTTGGCTTTATAATCTGTTACACCAGAAATTTCGCAATGTGTTGTTGCTCCTCCAAGCGTTTCATTATCTATAGTTTCACCAATAGCAGCTTTAACTAAATAACTTCCAGCTAAAAAAATACTACCTGTTTTATCAACTATTAAGGCTTCATCACTCATAATCGGTAAATACGCACCACCAGCCACACAACTTCCCATAACTGCAGCAATTTGAGTAATTCCCATACTACTCATAATGGCGTTGTTTCTAAAAATACGTCCAAAATGTTCTTTATCTGGAAATATTTCATCTTGCAAAGGCAAATACACACCTGCAGAATCTACTAAATATATAATCGGTAATTTGTTTTCAATAGCTATTTCTTGTGCGCGTAAATTCTTTTTTGCCGTAATTGGAAACCATGCGCCAGCTTTAACGGTTGCATCATTTGCTACCACTAAACACTGTTTACCTTTTACATAACCCATTTTTACAACTACACCTGCAGAAGGGCAGCCTCCATGTTCTTCATACATATCGTCTCCTGCAAAAGCACCAATTTCAATAGCTGGTTTTTTAGGGTCTAATAAATAATCAATTCGTTCTCTGGCTGTTAATTTACCTTTTGCATGTTGCTTTTCAATACTTTTTTTTCCTCCGCCAAGCTTTACGTGTGCTAGGCGTTTCTTTAATTCGGAAATGAGTAGTTTATTATGATCTTCGTTTTTATTGAAGTTGATATCCATAGGTTTTTTCTTTGCTACGAATTTACGAAAGTAGTTCTTGGTTTGAAAGTGATTATTTTGTTAAATAATATTACACGGAAATAGTTTCCTTGGAAAATAAATTATTTTACACTACATTTGTTCTCTAACAAAAACTAATATTTATGAAAATAGATAAAATTATATTTTACATCAGTACAGGATTATTAACTGCGCTAATGTTGTATTCAATAAGTATGTATTTTTTAATGCATAATGATGTGGCAACCATGTTTACTAATTTTGGTTATCCAACCTATATTATATATCCGTATGCAATTGTAAAACTATTGGGTTTAGTTGCTTTGTGGCTACCAAATTATAAAGTTTTAAAGGAATGGGCTTACGCAGGTTTCTTTTACGCTTTTGTACTCGCATTTTTTGCACATTACATGATTGGTGATGGTGAACAATCTGGCGCACTTGTGGCATTAGTTTTACTAATAGTATCTTACATATTCAACAAAAAAATAAATAAATAATATGAAAAAAATTATCGCATTTGCAGGAAGTAATAGCAAGCAATCTATAAATAAATCGTTGGTAGAATATGCAGCTAGTATAATTAATGATTCTGATTTTGAAGTACTTGTTTTAGATTTAAATAACTTTGAAATGCCACTTTATGGTATGGATTTGGAGTTACGTGATGGCCTTCCTGAAACGGCTAAAAGCTTATTTAATCACATTCAAAATTCCGATGGGATACTTATATCATTAGCCGAACATAATGGAGCATATACGGCTATTTTTAAAAATGCTTTCGATTGGATGTCGCGCGTAAACGCAAAAACATTTGCAAATAAGCCCATGCTACTCATGGCTACGTCTCCAGGAGGGAGAGGAGGTGAGTCGGTTTTAGCTATAGCAAAAGATCGTTTTCCAAGACATGATGCGCGAATCATTGCTGATTTTTCATTACCTATGTTTGGAACACATTTTCAAGACGGTAAAATTGTTGACGAAACTTTAAATACAGAATTAGTACATAAAGTAGAACAATTTAAAAACGTAATTAACCATGGAAGTTAAACACGAAAAAAAAGATAAGAGTGGTAGATTTTTCATTGAAAAAGATGGAAAGCAAATGGCTGAAATGACGTATGTCATTTTGAATCAAAATCGCATCGATATAAATCACACAGAAGTTGATGAAACATTAAAGGGAAAAGGAATTGGTTATAAATTAGTAAATGCAGCAGTAATATATTTACGTGATAATAATTTAAAAGCTTCAGCAAGTTGTCCTTATGTTCAATATGTTTTTAGTAAAAAACAGAATGAGTATGAGGATATTATTCAAAAAAATAATTAATATAAAAAGATAATTCAACCATGGGAAATATTGCTAATGATGTTCAATCACGTTTTGAAAATAATAAAGTTAAAGCACTCATAAACATTTTATATACTTCTGGTTGGATTACCAATAAACAGAATGCTTTTTTTAAACCGTTTGGTATTTCACCACAACAATATAATATTTTACGTATTTTAAAAGGTGCAGGTCAGCCTTTAAAAGCTCAAACTGTTAAAGAACGTATGATAGAACGTGCTCCAAATGCTACAAGGCTCATGGATAAACTAACAGCAAAAAGCCTGATAGTACGTTCACCTTGCGAGCATGATAGACGGGTTGTATTTATTCACATAACAAAAGAAGGACTTACTTTATTAAATACAATTTCAGCCGATTTTAAAATGGATTTTTTAGAAAATCTGTCAGAAAATGAAGCCGGACAATTAAGTGATTTGTTAGATAAATTGCGTTAAGAAATTAAAAAATTTGAACTGATTAAAAGGGAAATATTAATATAAAAAATCTCATACAGAGATTTAATAAGCATGACAATGAAAACACTACTACATAAAGCAGAAAACAGAGGCTTTGCAAATCATGGTTGGTTACAAGCTAATCACTCCTTTAGTTTTGCAAACTATTTTAATAAAGACAACATGAATTTTGGAGCTTTACGCGTACTTAATGATGACGTAGTTGCACCAAAAATGGGATTTGGAACACATCCGCATGATAATATGGAAATTATTACTATTCCATTGAGTGGTGTTTTAAAACATCGTGATAATATGCATCAAGATTGGCAACCCGTTTTACCTGGTGAAGTCCAAATTATGAGTGCAGGAACTGGTGTTCAACATTCTGAAATAAATGGTTCAATTGATGAACATTTAAGCTTATTTCAGATTTGGATTATCCCAAATAAACAAAACGTACAACCGCGTTACGGACAAAAATCCTTTCCGGAGGCAGATAGAAAAAATGTATTACAAACTTTGGTAACATCCATAGATGAAAATCATGAAGGAAGTTTGAAAATTCATCAAGATGCCATCATTTCCAGAATTGATTTAGAAAAAGGCAAAACATTTAATTATCAGCTTAAAAGTAATAATCATGGTGTATATGTTATGAATATCTTCGGTCATGTTACTATTGAAAATAATACACTAGATAGTCGTGATGCTATAGGTGTTTCAGAAGCCGATGCATTTACAATTCAATCAAATCAAGATTCTGGGCTATTATTTATAGAGGTCCCAATGATTTAGACCTTTTAAAATTCAATTATTAAAAAGCAGTCTTTTAGACTGCTTTTTTTGTTTAAAATCACGATATTTGTAGCTCCTAATTTTAAATTAAATAAACAGATTATGGCAATGAATAAAAATACGGTTTTAGCTTGGGCGACAGCAATTATGGTTTTCGTGGGTTTAGCTTTAATAGCACTAGGTGCATTTAGATATGATGATGTAGCAGGTTGGGGATTTGCAGCTGTAGGAATCGGTTTCTTTGCTATAGCATGGGTTTTCAACGCATTAAAAGGTCGTGTTTAATCACTATTTAGTCGCAGTAAAACAATTCTCTACAGAATTATAAAAATATAAAAATAACTCAACAACATAATAACATTATGAGTGACGATAAAAAAGTAATTTTTTCCATGTCTGGTTTAACAAAGACATTTCCTGGTGCCAACACACCTGTTTTAAAGAACATTTATTTGAGTTTTTTCTATGGTGCAAAAATTGGAATATTAGGTCTTAATGGTTCTGGGAAATCTACGTTATTAAAAATAATAGCAGGTCAGGACAAAAACTATCAAGGTGATGTTACCTTCCTACAGGATTATTCCGTTGGATATTTAGAACAAGAGCCTAAATTGGATGATGACAAAACCGTTATGGAAATTGTTCGTGAAGGTGCTGCTGAAACGGTTGCAATTCTTGATGAATACAATAAGATTAATGACATGTTTGGTTTGGAAGAAGTGTATTCTGATGCTGATAAAATGGAAAAATTGATGAATCGTCAAGCCATTCTTCAGGACCAAATAGATGCATCGGATGCCTGGGAATTAGATACTAAATTAGAAATTGCAATGGATGCGTTAAGAACGCCAGATGGTGATAAGAAAATTGGTATACTCTCCGGTGGTGAACGTCGTCGTGTAGCTTTATGTCGCTTATTATTACAAGAACCAGACGTATTATTGTTAGATGAACCTACTAACCACTTAGATGCAGAATCTGTACATTGGTTAGAGCATCATTTAGCGCAATACAAAGGAACTGTAATTGCTGTAACGCATGATAGATACTTTTTAGATAATGTAGCTGGTTGGATTTTAGAGTTAGATAGAGGTGAAGGTATTCCTTGGAAAGGAAATTATTCGTCTTGGTTAGACCAAAAATCTAAACGTATGGCGCAAGAAAGTAAGGTGGCTTCTAAACGTCAGAAAACATTAGAGCGTGAGTTAGATTGGGTTCGTCAAGGTGCCAAAGGTCGTCAGACAAAGCAAAAAGCACGTTTGAACAACTATGACAAATTAATGAGTCAAGATCAGAAACAACTAGACGAGAAGTTAGAAATATATATTCCAAATGGACCGCGTTTAGGCACCAATGTTATTGAAGCTAAAGGCGTGAGTAAAGGGTATG
>DIAL01000002.1:332-619 GCA_002414705.1 Flavobacteriaceae bacterium UBA5079 | reverse complement strand
ATGATAAATTACTTTATGACAATTTGAACTTCAATTTACCTCAAGCTGGAATAGTTGGTATTATTGGTACAAATGGTGCAGGTAAAACCACTATTTTTAAAATGATAATGGGTGAAATTAAACCTGATAAAGGCGAATTTGTAGTGGGTGAAACAGCCAAAATTGCTTATGTAGACCAAAGTCATTCTAATATAGATCCTGAAAAAACTATATGGCAAAATTTTAGTGATGAGCAGGACTTGGTTATGATGGGCGGAAAAGAAGTTAATTCACGTGCTTATTTAAGT
>DIAL01000002.1:0-151 GCA_002414705.1 Flavobacteriaceae bacterium UBA5079 | reverse complement strand
TTAATTCACGTGCTTATTTAAGTCGATTTAATTTTTCTGGTGGTGAACAAAACAAAAAAGTAAAATTACTTTCTGGTGGTGAACGTAATCGATTGCATTTAGCCATGACCTTAAAAGAAGAAGGCAACGTGTTATTATTAGATGAGCCAAC
>DIAL01000033.1:1789-2797 GCA_002414705.1 Flavobacteriaceae bacterium UBA5079 | reverse complement strand
GTTGCGTTAGTGGTTTAGTTAATAATGTTTTTTTTGTAGCCATATTTTTTAGATATGACTAGCTGGACACACAAAGCTAGTAACTTTATATAGTACAAAGCAAGAGTAATTTGTTGAGAGTTTTCCACAAAAAAACCCCCATTTAGGGTTATCCTATTTAGGGGGCTTTCTCACTATCAAAATGAAAAAATAATCCGTAGAGTGGATCAGACTATACTGCTACATAAACTTGTTTAGTTTGATTAAAAGAAGGTAATAAAACTGGATGATTTTTTGATTGAAACCAATTTAAGACAGTTACCATATCTTTTTTTTGTTTTTTTGTTAAGCTTGAATGATTTGAGTAAGATTCGTTTTCAAATAAATATTCATCTTGCCACTTACTACAATAATCTCCATTTAACCAACTAATTTTTAATTCTTCTTTGTCCGCTGTCCCTCCATAAAGTGGATTCGGCAAACTATTAATTAAGTCAAAATATTTATTAAATTTTTTAAAATTATTTTTGTATTCTTTTACAAATTCTGTTTTTTGTTCTTCATTATTATAAGGGCAAACAATCATAGGAGGATTTTTTGTTTTTCTTAAAACACCTTCTTTGTCTACATATAAATACCATTTCATAATTATGCCTTGTTTTTCGATAAGACAATAAGCAATAACTTTTTGTATGTTTAAATCTTCAAAACCTAATAAACCCAAATCATTTTTTGAAAAATCTGGTGAAACTTGAATTAGTTCGCCTAGTGGGTTATCAAGATATAGTTTAGAGTTTTTATTATGAATATACATACAGCCTCTAAAATTTTCAATTGGAATTTGATTAAAAACAGTTTTAGTGAATGCCTTGTGGTTTAGTTTTATTGCCATTATTGAAACCTCAATCGTGGCTAACGTTAAATCTTTTTCAATTGTTTCTTTTGTCTTAATTGTTTCCATGTGTTTTGTTTTTAAAGTTAAAAGGGCAAATCGTTTTTAGCTTCATTGGCTGGTGCTTCTGTCATTGG
>DIAL01000033.1:1334-1677 GCA_002414705.1 Flavobacteriaceae bacterium UBA5079 | reverse complement strand
CTGGTGCTTCTGTCATTGGAAATGGCCCAGAAGGCGAATCATTTTGTAAATCTATTTCTGTGCTGCTTACAAAAATTGCATTGTAAGAGGGAAAAAATTTTTCATCTCCTTTGGGGTTTATCCATAGTCGACCACTAGGAATAACATCAACAGTTAAAACTGTATTTTTTTCGTAGCCATCTATTTTTTTTACATAATCTTTGCCTTTTAATTGCAAAGGAAAATATTCATCCCAGTCTGGATTTTTACTGTTTGGCACGTGAATAACAAATTCTCTTATTGGAAAATTATTTGCGCCTACTTCTTTTGTTTTGCTTTTACTATAAAGCATGCCTGTTACTCT
>DIAL01000033.1:0-1159 GCA_002414705.1 Flavobacteriaceae bacterium UBA5079 | reverse complement strand
CCTTCTAATAAATTGTTTACATTATTCATTTTGTAAAATTTTTTATTTGATTATTGATTTTTGATAGTTCTCTTATTACGATTGTTCTCGACATTGAAGAAAGGCCCAGATTTAAATCATTTACCAGCTGGGCTTTGTTGTTTGTTAATTCCTGGTATTTTTTATTTATTATTTCAATTCGCTCGTCTTTGCTCGTTGGTCTGTATCTAGCGCACGAATGCCCTGTGTCATTTATGTAAGTGCCATATTCAATTATATATCCATACTCTCTAAGTTCAGTAAATCTCATTGCGACATTCCTGGAAATGTTTTTTAAATTGTCTGAATACTTTTGAATTAACTCTTGCGGAGAACAAGGATATTCCTCTAAAATTAATTGATAAATTTGCTGCCTTTTAGCTGGTAAATTATCAACTATAATACTGTAAGTTCTATTTCTGTTTTGTGTTGTTTGTATCATTATCTTCTGCTTTTACTGATTCGTTTTGTTCCTAGTTCGTCCATGTTCTGCCTATGTTCTATCGATCTAGAATAGTTGTGAGCTTCTGAGAGATTGCAACGCTCTTCGAAATACTCTTTAAATAATTCTAGAAGTCTACCCATTGTTAAACTTCCATATTGTTTTCCGTATTCTGATTTAATTATATTTCTAAACAAAACCGTCAAGTCTGCAAAGCGTAGCATATAATAATCCGACAGAATAATATCAGAACCCAGATTTATTTGTTGTTCTGTAAATGGAATTTTACTATTAAGCGACTCATTTAAATAAATTAACCAGGTTTTGATCATTGCGCTGACAATGTTATGTCCGTTTTGTCTTAGCACTCCTGCTAGAGTAGGACTGTTTTTATCTATAAAAGCTTGTTCAATGGTCTTTATAGGCGGATTGACTAAACATTTAGCTGGATTGTAAGTCTTCAAGAATTGATTGTTTGAGATTTGAATATCTGTCTGTAATTTTTTGAGTTGTCCCATTATTATTTGTTTTGTGAATTATTTCATCGTTCCAGCCTTCTTGATTAAAAAAGGTCTCTGGATTTTTTCGATATACTTTGTCTGGAGTGCTTTCTATGTAAGCTGGCAAATAGTCCATTATTTCAACTTTAGTTTTATATGGAAGCTTTTGCCATTTCTTCTGAACTATCTTTTTAGATCC
>DIAL01000095.1 GCA_002414705.1 Flavobacteriaceae bacterium UBA5079 | reverse complement strand
AATAAGCGTTATGTGGTTGCTATGGTAGAACCAAAAAATCCAATTATTGGAAATAATGAACTCGTTCTAGGAGTTTATGAAATGGAGAGTATGATGTCATTCCCAGTCGTTCAGGACTTCACTTTATCATTAGATCCAAGAATGCCAGGAATGGGTAATCATAGTTCTCCAAATAACACGAATTTAAGTTATAATTCAGCAGATAACATGTATCATGCAAATTTAACCTTAACCATGACAGGTTATTGGGTTTTAAATTTAAAACTAATGGATTCTGAAGGTGAGGTTCTTAAAGGAGAAGCTGTAACTGAAGATAATATTCAAAGCAGCCTGTATTTAGAGCTTGAATTTTAATTCAAATCTTATTAAAAACCTATAGATAGTTTACGTTATGGTAAGCTATCTATAGATTTCCTAAAACACTATTTAGCATGAAAAAGTATATAATATATAGTATATGCTTCTTATTTAGTGCGTTTTTATATGCACAAGAAACGGAAGCAACTATTGAAAAAGATACCACCCAACTCCAGGAGGTTATTTTAATTGGACAACGTAAATTAAGTAATTACCGACAAGAAAAAACCTTATCAAGTATTGATGATTATTTAGAGAAATCTAACAAAATCACCATGATAAAACGTGGTAATTATGCTTGGGAACCAACTATGAATAACATGACCAGCGAGCGTTTAAATGTCACTATTGATGGCATGCAAATTTTTGGAGCTTGTACAGATAAAATGGATCCGATAACCTCGTATGTAGATGTTTCTAATTTAGAAAAAGTAACAGTTGGATCAGGACAAGAAGGTACAGAAAATGGGCATTGTGTTGGTGGTGGCATCGATTTACAATTACCCCAATCCAAATTTTACGATTTTGGACTTAAATCCAGTGCAGATTTAGGGTATGAAACCAACGGAAATTATAGAACAGCTGGATTGGATTTAGAATATTCTGGTAATAACTTTTATTTGAATGCAGATGGTATTTACCGAAAATCTGATAATTATGATGCTGGAAATAATCAAGAGGTTTTATACTCACAATTTGAAAAATATAACGTGTCGCTTCAAGGTGGTTATAAATTGAATGAAAACCACACATTAGATGCTAATTTAATTTATGACAAAGCTACAGATGTTGGTTATCCTGCATTACCAATGGATGTGTCTTTAGCCGAAGCTTTAATTACATCGTTAACACATAACTATAAAAATGATTCCACTTTTGTGAATTCTTGGGAATCTAAATTATATTATAATACCATTACCCATATTATGGATGATTCAAAACGTCCAGATGTACCCATCCGAATGGATATGCCAGGTTGGAGTGATACCTATGGCTTTTACAGTAAAGTAGGTTTAAAGAGAAAAAATCATGATGTATTATTCAATTTAAACGGATTTTATAATCGGTCTGTTGCTGAGATGACTATGTATCCAAACGATTCCAATCAACCAGCTATGTTTATGTACACATGGCCAGATATTAGAACCTTATATTCCGGAATTTTTGCAAAAGATGCGATTACTTTAAGTGATACAGAAACGTTGACTGCTTCTGCCAGATTTGGTTTTCATAACAATACTATAGGAGAACAGGTTGGTTTAGAAAGTTTGCAAATTTTCTACCCTGAATTAACGGATAGTAAAAATCGTTTTTTAATGAGTGTTTCTGCCGATTATCAGCTAAAAACTAAAAAATATGATGCTAGTTTTGGACTCGGTTATGGTGAACGTGCACCATCCGTTAGTGAAGGTTATGGTTTTTTCTTATTTAATAGCTTTGATAACTATGATTATATTGGGAATCCAACCTTAAACAATGAAAAAGCGGTGGAATTTAATGCGAAAGCTAACTACTACCAAAATCGTTTTAAAATTGGTGTAGAAGCTTCATATTTCTATATTATGGATTATATTATTGGTGATATTGACACAAGCTTAAGTGCAATGACTATTGGAGCCAATGGTGTTCGCGTTTATACTGCTTTAGATGATGCATCTATTTTTGATGTATTTGTTAATGCCAGTTATAATTTCACTAAAAAGCTCTCTACAAACGCAACCATTGGTTATAATTATGGTTCAGGAAGTAATGGCGAAAATTTACCACTTATTAGGCCATTTTCTTATGTAGCTGAAGTGGCTTATAATACAAACAAATTTAATGCAGCTTTACAATTAGAAGGTAATGGAAACCAAAGTCGCTATAGCAGTTTTTATGGGGAAGATAACACATCTGCTTATGCTGTTTTAAACTTGAATTTAGGAAATATTCTTTATTTAAAGACTAACAAAATGATTTTAAAATATGGTGTAGAAAACATTTTAGATGCTAACTATTCAACCTATGCAGACTGGAATAATATTCCACGTCAAGGACGAAACTTCTATATGAATGTATCTTATGTGTTTTAAATAATATGTTTAAATAGTAAAAATAAAGTAAAAGCTTTCAATGTATGTTGGAAGCTTTTTTAATGACAATCTATTTCGCTTGATACAGTTTCAACAATTGGAGCAGGAGAGAGGTAAGGTATTCCTAAACCTAATCCACGAAGAATAAATAATAAACCAATAATAACAACGAAAATAGGAATCGCTTTCTGAATGCGTTGTTTTATTGTTGCGTTTAAAAACTTTCCTAAATAAATAGCTGTTGTCATTAACGGTATCGTTCCAATACCAAACAACGACATATACAATGCACCTTGAATGGCATTTGCGCTAGCTAAAGAGCCAAAAACAGCCATATAAACTAATCCACAAGGAAGAAATCCATTGAGAAATCCTATGGTTAAAAAGGTGTCGGCAGTTTTCTTTTTAAGTGCAGCTCCCAAACCCGATTTGATTTTGGAAATAATTTTATGAAGCGGTTTAGAGAAGTTGTATTTACTGAATGTTTTGTAAGGAATAAGTATAGCAACAATCATGAGTACACCAATAATAATGGAGAGTTGTTGCTGTAGTCCAAATATATATAAGCTTTTTCCAATCAGTCCAAAAACAAGCCCAATTAGGCTATAAGCAAGAATGCGTCCAAAATGATATAATGCAATTTGAGTTATTTTCCGTGTCGAATTACTTCGGTCTACAGGAAGCATAAAAGCAATAGGTCCACACATACCAACGCAGTGAAAACTACCTAGTAAGCCTAAAACAAGAGCAGACCATAACATGTTAATACGTTATTTCTTTTTTGAAGCGATAGGAATTTCCCTTATATTGCCAATCCACAGTAAGGTTCCAACGACCACCTAACAAACGATTGTCAGGTATGAGCAAATTTTGATTTGATAGAGAAATAGGTGTTTCAAAATCAAATTGTTTATTAGATGGTCTGTATAGGAACACTTTTCCTGTAATATCTGTTATGTTTAGCGAGTCTGGGAATATGATTAGTATGCCTTCTTCGGTTTTTTTGTAACGCACATTTTGGACTAATTTATTACCATCCTGTTCGCGCTCCATATTACCTTGAACTTTTAATTCTTGTTGGTAATAATCTTCGGTTACTAAATCATGCTGGTATTTGTCATCTGTACTCATTTTGATAACAAAAAACATGATAAAAGATATAAATCCAATCATGGCTAATACCATTCCAGTTCCCCAATTTATTTTCATTGCTTTAATATTTAAAACCAATCCCGATAATTATCGAGAGGGACTCTCTTTTTTTGTTAATACTATATATTATCTATCTTACTTATAACTACGTGGCCCTAAAAAGTTAACGGTTGTGGTTTCAATAAGGTCGTCATGACTATATACCTCAATCATTAACTTGTTTTTGTCACCACTCAACGCTTTCTGATCTATTTCAATAAATAAAGTACCTTCAGATAAACCTTGAGGTGGTACGCTAAACGTATTGGAATTTGAAACCACATTTATAGTTCCTTCGTATTTACGTAATTTAAAGGTGATGTTTTCAATTTCTTTAGTTGTTTTATTCACTAATTTATAGGTAAAAACATTACTGATGATGGTTCCTTCTTTGTGCTCATATAACTGACCAGGTAAACGTAAAACATTCGCTTCAATATCATTCCGAAGTAATAACATACCAGATAAAACACCCATAAGGATAATTAAAACAGCAATGTATCCTTTTAATCTTGGTGTTAATTTAAAAGGTTCTTTCCTCTCAATATTATCTTCACTTGCATAACGAATTAAACCTTTTGGAAGATTTATGCTTTCCATAATATGATCGCATTCATCAATACATGCGGTACAGTTCACACATTCTAATTGTGTACCGTTACGAATATCAATACCAGTAGGGCAAACGTGTACACATTGTAAGCAATCAATACAATCACCATAACCTAAAGCGTCGCGATCTTCGTTTTTACGGAATTTTTTTCTACCATTTTCAGCTTCACCACGTTTATGGTCGTAAGCAACAACAATAGATTTATTATCTAATAAAACTCCTTGAAGTCTACCATAAGGGCAGGCAATAATACAAACCTGCTCTCTAAACCAAGCAAAAACAAAATAGAATACAGCCGTAAAAATAATTAAAGGTACTAAAGTTCCCATGTGATCGGCAGGACCTTCTTGGATATACATGAGAAGTTTATCGCTACCAATTAAATAGGCTAGAAACACATTTGCAATTAGAAATGAAATGATTAAAAATATAAACCATTTTAATAGTCGTTTTCTTATTTTTTCAGCATCCCAAGCTTGTTTGTCAAGTTTACGTTGTTTATTTCTATCGCCATCAATCCAGTATTCAATTCTACGAAACACCATTTCCAAGAAAATGGTTTGTGGACAAATCCAGCCGCAAAAAATACGACCAAAACCAACGGTAAAGAGTGCAATAAAAATAACACCAATTAGCATGGAAATAACAAACAGGTAAAAATCCTGTGGCCAAAATGGAAATCCGAAAATATTAAAACGACGTTCTAAAATGTTAAACATTAAGAACTGGTTTCCATTTATTTTAATAAAAGGTGCCGCAAATAGAAACGCTAATAATACATAACTAACTATTTTGCGCCATTCGTAATAGCGACCACTTGGTTTTTTAGGATATACCCAAGCACGTTTACCATCTTCACTTAATGTTCCGATCGTGTCTCTAAACGATTCGTTTTCTGGAGTTTCCACGTTGAATTACTTTTAAATTACTAATCTAGTTTTCAATAGAAATTATAGAATCAGTTTTAACTTCCATAGCTTCGGTTGGAATATCTTCTTGAGGTGCCGTTTCAGAGACCCAAATATCGCCTTCAGCTTCTTTTGGGTTTGCAGGAGTTGTACCTTGGAACGTTAAAACATAACTTGAAACTTGTGCCATTTCAGCAGGTTTTAAACTTTGTTTCCACGAAATCATACCTTTACCATTTCTACCACCTTCAGATACGGTTTTAAATACATTTTTAATTCCACCACCTAATATCCAATGGTTATCTGTTAAGTTTGGTCCAATTCCACCACCACCATCAGCCATATGACAGGCAACACAGTTAGCTTCAAAAATAGCTTGACCAGCTTTAAGATCTGCTGCACTTGTTAAGACTTCAACCGTATTGAAATCCACTAAATCTTTGGCGTTTTTCTTATACTCTTCTATGGAAATGGCAGCTTGTGCATATTCAGTTTCCAATTCACTGTACTGATTAGCACCATCAAAAACGTGGTATCTTACTAAATAAACCGCAGCAAAAACAATAGAAGCATAAAAACTATAAATCCACCATGGTGGTAAGTTATTATCTAACTCACGAATACCATCATAGTTATGATCTAGAATGATATCATGTTCTTCTTCCATTGGTTTTCCACCTACTAATTTTTTATAGGTTTCACTAACCCAAGCAATTGCTTTTGGTGTTTTTACCTTTCTGGCATTATAACGCGCTTGTCCTTCTGCATCAAGACTTTGGTATAAAATATTATCCATGGAGCTTACAATGGCTTCAATACCAATTAATAATATTAATACAAATATTAAAAATAGCATGACTAACGGTTGTTCTATAAAAGCTGGTTGGCTTCCAGAATCAATAAAATATTCTGCCAGACCAGCAATTAAGAAAAATATAACGGGTATCCTTATCCAAGCTGGAATTAATTGTCTCATAGTTCTGTGTGGTTTTGGTTGTTATCTAATGGTATATTACTAACAGTATCTATATAATCTTTTTTTGCGGTTACAACCCACCAAAATAAGACTACAAAAAAGATGAAAAATATGAGTAAAGAGATAATAGGATATATCTCAATTCCCGCAATACTATCCATGTGATTTTTTACAAACTTTAACATCGTTTATTTATTAAGGGTTATTCTTCTAAATCTGCTACATTAATATCTGTTCCTAATCGTTGTAAGTAAGCTATGATAGCGACTATCTCACGATTACGCATTTCTACAAAATCTTCTCCACCGGCAGCTTTATCAGCTTCGTAGGTAGATGCGAAATCTGGATCAGCGTATAAATTCTTTTCAATTTGTGTGCCTTGATCTAGCATGTGCTGTTGTGCATTTGCTATTTCTTCTTCAGTATATGGAACACCTAATGTTACCATAACTTCCATTTTTGCTTCAGTACTAGACTTATCAAGTTCATTTAATATCATCCATTTATAAGATGGCATAATAGAACCAGACGAGGTACTTTGTGGATCATACATGTGGTTAAAGTGCCAATTATCTGAATATTTCCCACCTATACGATGTAAATCTGGACCTGTACGTTTACTTCCCCAAAGGAATGGATGATCATAAACAAATTCGCCTGCTTTGGAGTAATCGCCATAGCGTTCAACTTCACTTCTAAAAGGTCTTACCATTTGTGAGTGACAACCAACACAACCTTCACGAATGTAAATATCACGTCCTTCTAACTCTAAAGGTGTATATGGCTTAACACTACTTATAGTCGGGATATTAGATTTTACCATGATAGTTGGTACAATTTGCACAATACCACCAATTAAAATAGCTATAGTAGCATAAATTGTTAACTTGATTGGTTTTCTTTCTAACCACGTGTGCCATCCTTCTCCACCAACGCGACTTTTCGAAACGTTTTGTAAAGCAGCAGCTTCAGCTAATTCGTCAGTAACTTTACTACCATTTTTAATAGTAACAATAATGTTATAAACTAAAACTAACATACCAGTTAAGTATAACGTTCCACCAATGGCACGCATCCAGTACATAGGCATGATTTCAGTAACAGTTTCTAAAAAGTTACCATATACTAACGTTCCGTCTGGGTTAAATTGTTTCCACATACTTGCTTGTGTAAAACCAGCAACATACATTGGTAAGGCATACATGATGATACCTAATGTTCCAATCCAGAAATGGAAATTGGCCAAACCTAAAGAGAATAATTTTGTTTTAAATAAACGTGGCACTAACCAGTAAATCATACCGAAGGTTAGGAATCCATTCCATGCCAATGCACCAACGTGAACATGCGCAATAATCCAGTCAGTAAAGTGACCAATAGCATTTACATTCTTTAAAGAAAGCATTGGACCTTCAAACGTTGCCATACCATATCCGGTAATAGCCACAACCATGAATTTTAAAACAGGATCTGTACGTACTTTATCCCAAGCACCACGTAGCGTTAATAAACCATTAATCATTCCACCCCAAGATGGCATTAATAACATAACAGAAAATGCAACACCTAAATTTTGAGCCC
>DIAL01000139.1:1685-3706 GCA_002414705.1 Flavobacteriaceae bacterium UBA5079 | reverse complement strand
CGCCCAAGACAAAATTATGATAGAAAGATTGAAAAATATATTTGAAGGTTTTAATGGTGGATTTGGTGTCTTCTACTTCAAAAATTCTACCGAACGTAAACAAGCAGGAAAAAGCTATACTTCACGGGACCCTCTCACTGATCAAATTTGGAAAAATCACTTAAATGGAATTCAATTTAAAGCAAAAATTATAAAACAAAATGGAGAAGAGTTTTTTCCCACTATTGATAGTATTGGTATAGCTCCTGTAAGAGAAGATCATAAATGTAAATGGGGATGCATAGATTATGATGAATATCCAGTTGATTTTATATCTCTTAATAAAAAAATTCGCGACAGAAAACTTCCACTTGTAATATGCAAATCCAAAAGTAAAGGGGCTCATGCTTTTTTATTTTCTAAAGAATGGGTTTCTGCTAAATTAATGCAAACAAAAATTACAGAAATTGCCCAAACCTTAGGACAAGCTAATCAAGATAGAATTTATCCCATTCAAACTGAACCTAAAATATTAGAAAAAGGTGAAATAGGAAATTGGTTAAATATTCCTTATTATCATCACCAGAATTCTGACAAAACAAAATGGAGATCTGCCATTAATGATGATGGCACAGAAGCAACTTTAGAACAATTCTTTGAATTGCATGAAAAATATGCTTTAACCGAAGAAGAATTAGAAAACTTTAATATTCCTCTAGAAGATGATTGGTTTAAAGACGGACCAATGTGTTTAAAACAAATGGCAACTTTTGGATTTGTCGAGGGCCAGCGAAACAATACTTTACAGGAAATTGGCGTTTACCTTAAAAAACGATTCCCTGACGATTGGAAAAAAAAATTAGAAGAATACAATGCCCACTGGTTCAAAAATTTACAAGGTGGTTCTCTAGGGCCACAAGAAGTTTTAAATATTCAGAATTCTTTAACCAAAAAAGATTATTTTTATGGATGTAAGCGTCCTCCGCTTAAACCTTTTTGTAATTCACAGAAATGTCGACTTCAAAAACACGGTGTAGGAGAAGGAAACGTTCCAGACAATAATGTGAGCAAGCTTTCTGTAATGGTTTCTAACCCTAAAGTCTGGTTTTTAACTTACGAAGGAAAAACCGTAGTTTTATCATCACGAGAATTAGCGACTCAACGTCTTTGGCAAATTGAAGCAACAGAGCAAACGGGAAAGACTCCTCAACTTTTAAAACAAAAAGATTGGGAAACTCTTCTTAATAAACTTCAAACTAATATAAATATTATTCCTGCCGATCCTGAAACCACTAACAGAGGTAAACTTAGAGGATTTTTGAGTAAATGGTGCCTGGATATGATTAACGTAGAAGAAAATGAGAATGGAGAATGGAAAACTGCTTATCAAGATAAATCTCCTTTTATAGATAAAAATGAAACTGTCTGGTTTCAGATTGACTGGTTTAAAACACATTTAGATACTCAGAAAGAATGGAACATGTCTTCCAATCAAACTTATTCTTTTATTAAAGAAGTCTTTAAAAAAAATGAACTGGGAGGAGAAGAAAGAAAAGAAAATAAACGCTGCTTTTTTATAAAAAAAGAATATTTTGAAGAACCAGAAGAACTAGACACAAAAGACATGAAAGGACCAGAAATACCATACTAATGGCATATATAGAAAAAATATTTGGTGCTCCTGGCACAGGTAAAACCCATACTTTAGTAGAACGGTTACAAGAACATTTAAATAAGAATTGTTCTTTTGATCAAACTTTAACTGTTTCTTTTACCAGAGTAGCTGCAAGAGAAATTAAAAAGAGAATTCAACGAAGAAATAATAATAAATTTAGTGATAAGGAATTACACCATAGTGTGAGAACCATTGATTCTTATTTAATGAATAAAATAAGAGAGGACAAAGATATTTGTTATCCTAACAACTACCTAGCAGAATTTTACCAAGTGAAAAAAAATACAGAAATAAATAAGAACAAAGAAAGAAACTTTTATGCTGCCATGACAATTATTAGAGATGGTAGAATCACTATTGGAGATGG
>DIAL01000139.1:0-1530 GCA_002414705.1 Flavobacteriaceae bacterium UBA5079 | reverse complement strand
TTGAAAATATTTTAAAATATTATGATTCAGGAAAACGAACAGACATCAGTAGAAAATTTATAATTCAAGTTGCTGAAAGTTATAAAAATTATAAGAAGAACCATCTAAAAATGGACTGGGAAGACGTTAAATATAAAGGCCTAAATCCCAACATTAAATTTGATCATAACATTGTACTAATGATTGATGAAGCACAGGATTGTAATCGACTAGAATGGTTGATTATTAATAAACTCATCGCTGTCTCTAAAAATGTATATATTGCAGGCGACGATGATCAGGCGATTTATCGGTTTAAAGGAGGGGATGTAGAAACATTTTTACAGCTGCCTGTTGATAAAACGACAGTTTTGGATGAATCGCCTAGATTAAATAAAAAAATATGGGACCTGGCCCAAAAAATTATTCATCTTATTCCTAAAGAACGAAGAAAGGAAAAACAATACACTCCCACCAATGAAAATAAATACAACATGCCACACTGTGGTCTAATACATGAGTTTAGAAATAAAGAAAGTTTTGAAAAAAATTATTTAAATATGAACATAACTGATCCCGATGTTTCTATTCATTGGTTATTTTTATCAAGAAACAAAAGGGAAATGGATATGAGATATTCTCAGGAAAATTATTGTTGGTCCCAAATTCTAGCTAAAAATAATCTAACATGGGAAAAAATAGATGATTCAAATGGAGGAAGTACGGGTGTGGAAAGAGGTACCACTCCCAACGTACCCACGGATCAGATTCAAGGCATTGAAACCTGGACACTGCTTCAAAAAGGAAATAGAATTTTAGGCGAAAAAATAAGAGAATTTTACAAAATTATTCCTCCAACATTAATTCGAGATAGAAAAAAAACATCTCTTGTTCAAAAAGACTCTATTATTTTAAAAGATAAACAATACAATTATAATGATTTAAAATCTAACTTTTATTTTGACGCTAATATCGACGCCCCTTGGTATGAAATATTAAATTTAAAACCACGAAACGGAGAACATTATGTGGATTATATTCAATATTTAAAAAATATTATGGACAACGGTAATTACAAAAAATCCAAACATATTCTTTTATCCACGATTCACGGAGCCAAAGGACTAGAATCTGCCAACACGGTTCTTAATTGTGATTGGCCTCGTTTGCCTTACGATACTTATTGTAAAGGAGGAAAGGATAGAGATGATGAGATACGAGTTTTTTACGTAGGAACCACCAGAACTAAATATAATTTATTTTTGTACCAGCCAGATTTTTCTCGTGGAGAGTACAAAGGAATGAAACACAATAATTTTTGGAACAAGGTGGGAGGTAAATAATGTACGAAATAAAAGCACATGAAGTAATATATAAGGGGGCACATTTTAGAAGTAAGAATGAGTGTAAACGTTATATATTTTTGAAAGAACTAGGTTGGAACATAGAATATGAACCCATTTTAGAAGATATAAAAGGATGGCTACCCGATTTACTTGTAATTGGAGGGGACACAAAAGTTTTGGTAGAGATAAAACCTTATCAAACTTT
>DIAL01000055.1:349-6370 GCA_002414705.1 Flavobacteriaceae bacterium UBA5079 | reverse complement strand
GATTCTAATCTTGATATTGTAAAATCAGATAATTCTCCAGGGGGAAGTCCTAACATAGCATGGTATTCTAATGATACTAGTGGTATTGGTACAACTTTTACTGAAACTACTATTTCAACAACTACAGTCAGAACAGCTGCTTTTGGTGTTGCCGATTTTAATAACGACACTTATAATGACATAGTTGTTGCTAATGGTCGTGCAACTGATAACGATTTTATTTGGTTTACAAGTGATGCCGTTGGAGGTTTTGGAAGCGAAATTCTTATAGATGACTCAAGTTCTGCAGCCTTTGATGTTGAAATTCAAGATTTTGACAATGATGGTGATTTAGATATTGCAAGCGTTAGTTATTTATTAGATGATCTTTTTATTTTTAAGAATGATCTATTCACTTTAAGCACTCCGGATTTTCAAGCTACTACTTTTAGCATGTATCCAAACCCAACATCTAATACGCTGAATTTCAAAACAACAACTAAAGAACCATTTAACGTGTTTGTTTATAGTGTTTTAGGTAAAGAAGTTATGAGTACAACTATTTTAAATAATACTTTAGATGTTTCTGTTCTTGCTAATGGTATGTATCTTTTAAAAGTTGAAAACACAAACAAGACTTACAAATTTGTAAAGCAGTAAAAAACTTTGACACAAAATTTTACAAAACGCTAGCAAAATTATTGTTAGCGTTTTTTTATTACCCAAAAATTAAGCAACTTTGAAAAAACAACCATCGTGACGACATTAATAACCAACATTAAAGAATTACTTCAAGTTAGAGAAACCAATGTTTTAAAGGTTTCAGGAAAAGACATGAAGCATCTCCCAACTATAAAAAATGCCTATCTTTTAATTGATGACGATACCATTATAGGTTTTGGAACTATGAAGGATTGTATAAATATAGAGGCCGACACAGTTATTAATGCCACAGGAAAACTCGTGTTACCAACTTGGTGCGATTCCCATACACATATTGTTTACGCAGGAAATAGAGAACAAGAATTTGTAGATAGAATTAATGGGTTAACATACGCAGATATTGCCAATCGTGGTGGTGGGATATTAAATTCCGCTAAAAAATTGCAACAAACTAGTGAAGCTGATTTGTATGAACAATCTAAAGATCGCTTAATCCAAGTTATGAAATTAGGTACTGGTGCCATAGAAATTAAGTCTGGCTATGGGCTTACTGTGGAAGCCGAACTAAAAATGCTTCGTGTAATTAAACGTTTAAAACAAGATTTTCCCATAAAGGTTAAAGCGACACTTTTAGCTGCACATGCAGTCCCAAAAGAATATATAGATAATAAAGAAGGCTTTGTTAATTTGGTTATTAATGAGTTGATTCCAAAAGTAGCTGACCAACAATTAGCAAAATATATTGATGTGTTTTGTGAAAAAGGTTATTTCGATTTAAACGACACAGAACGTATTCTTAAAGCAGGAAAACTTCATGGTTTAATTCCTAAAATTCATGTAAACCAATTTAATGCTTTTGGTGGTATAGAGATAGCAGTAAACAATCAAGCGCTTTCTGTGGATCATTTAGAAGAATTAAATAAAAATGATATTGAATGTCTTAAAAATAGTGAAACCATGCCAGTTGCGCTTCCTTCATGCTCCTATTTTTTAAGTATTCCGTATACACCTGGACGAAGATTAATAGATGCTGGTTTACCTTTGGCATTGGCAACAGATTATAACCCAGGTTCTACACCAAGTGGAAACATGAATTTTGTTTTAAGTACAGCTTGTATTAAAATGAAACTAACACCTGAAGAAGCTATTAATGCAGCTACAATAAATGGTGCTTATGCCATGGGAATTAGTAATATGTATGGCAGTATTACACGTGGAAAAAAGGCGAATATTATCATTACTAAAGCTGTGCCTAGTTATGCTTTTTTACCTTATGCCTTTGGAGATAATCATATTGAAACGGTAATTATTAATGGACAAATTATTTAATTTCGATTTATCAAATCGGTCCCAATTATCCCAAGAACTCCTCAATTTAGGCATTTCTAACTTTAATGATGCGCTAATATATATTCAGAATTTACCTTACGGTAGAAACAGTAATAGAAGCGATTACTCCTTAATATTAAAAGAACAAAAAGGAACCTGCTCTACCAAACATGCTTTTTTAGCTGCTCTAGCCAAACAGGAAGGCAAATCGGAAATTAAATTATATGTTGGTATCTATAAAATGTATGAAAAGAATACGCCTGGCGTTTCAGGAGTGTTAGAAAAATGGCAATTACCTTATGTACCTGAAGCACATTGTTATTTGAAAATTAATGACACTATAGTAGATGTTACCAGAAATAATAATTCGAATATTTCTTTTAAATCGTCATTACTATTTGAAGAAGAAATTTTATCACATCAAATAGGTGATTATAAAGTAATGCTTCATCAAACCTTTTTAAAAAGCTGGTTAACTTCTGATGCCATATTATATGATTTTAAAACGCTTTGGCAAATTAGAGAAGCATGTATAAGAAGCCTTTCAAAATAAAAAACCCGAAAGATTTAACTTCCGGGTTTTGCTAGTATTAGCTTAATGGAATTGCCAATAACGCCTATTAATCTAATGTAAATTCTGAAGTGGAAACTAAATCTTTCTGATTAAATACATTAACTATATAGCGTCCTTTTTCAAATTTAGAATCTCCGTTTGGAGCAACAAATTCGCAAATATTTAAGCTTGTATTTTCATAGTTAAATTTACTTACAAGACTGTAGTTTAAAACTTTGTCGCCAAATTCAATTTGTTCATTAGCACCTAATGTGTTATTTTTTGGGTCAATTACTTGTATATATAACTCCTGATCACCACCTTGAACTAGCGTATTTTTTGGAACTGTAAAACATACACGAATTTTATCAGCACGTCTAGCACTTTCTGTTGGAATTAGTTTACCTGAATTACGTTCAATAACACCATATCCTTTTAAACTTACAGCTCCTAAAACAGCTGCATTGCTTACCACCTCTGCTAATGCAGTATTTTGCACCATTAAAGAATCTGTAAACATGGTTCGTTCTTCTAAACGAATTTTAGTACTATCTAAAGAAGTCGCTAACAATTCATTTTCAATTTTTAAACGGTCGTTCTCTGTTAACAAAACGTTCATTTCCTTTTGTAAGTCTGCATATTTAGATTTATAACGGTATAAACTCTGTACGTTTGTTTCTGAAATTTTTAATGAATCAATCAACCCTTGGATACGCGCTTTAGCTTCAACCAATTTTTCATTGGCAATATTATTATCACCAATAACAATATCATATTGTTTAGCCATATTGCTCAAATCATTCATGACCATTTCTTTTTCTTGCAATAATTGCGTTTCAGTTTCCTTTTTTTCATTGTAAAGCTTGGACGTATAAATTCCTGTTGCTACAAATAAAACTAAAGCAATTCCTAATGCTACTTTTAATCCTGTACTGTTTTTATTAGATTCCATAAATAAATTCGTTTTTATTAATTAAAATTACTACTAATCTTGTGCTTTTTTAAGCAATTGTTTTTAAAGTTTCAAATAAAAAGTACATTTATACTTTCTATTTAATTTTACATCATGTTATGGATAAACTGGTACTTTTTAATGCTTCTAATCTTAATTCGCTAATAAATAAGCGTCCAGATGAATCCAAATTTGGAGAACATATTAAAATCCTTCCCCAACTCACAGATATATACGAGCAACTTAAAAATTTGGACGTTCAGTATGTTATTTTTGGTATTCCAGAAGATGTTGGTGTGTTTGCAAACCTAGGAAAAACTGGAACATCTAACGCTTGGGATGCCTGCCTTAAAGTTTTGTTAAATATCCAAAGTAACACTTTTACCCATGCCAATAATATTTTAATTCTGGGGCATTTGGAGTTTTCAGAAGAAATGGAAAAAATTAAAAGCTTGGATCAATCAAATTCAAAAGATTTACATAAAGCCAGAAAATTAGTATCAAAAATTGATAAACACGTCACCGAATTAATAGCTCAAATTATAAAAGCTAATAAAACACCAATTGTTGTTGGAGGTGGTCATAACAATGCTTATGGGAATATTAAAGGAACTTCGCTTGCATTAAAAAAACCAATAAACGTTATCAATTTTGATGCACATTCTGACTTTAGAGTTGAAGAAGGAAGACATAGCGGAAACGGTTTTAGTTATGCCTATTCTGAAGGATTTCTTAAAAAATATTTCGTTTTCGGACTCCATGAAAATTATACGTCTGATACTATTTTTAAGCAATTTGAAGGAAATCATCATTTAGATTTCAATACGTTTGAAGCTATTGAAGTACGTAAAGAATTAACGTTCAAGTCAGAAATAAAACGAGCATTACAACATGTAAATTCTAAACCCTATGGTATAGAAATAGATTGTGATGCTATTATAAATGTGCCAAGTAGTGCAAAAACACCTAGCGGATTTAGTGTTACTAAAGCGCGAACCTTTATAAATAATGCTTCCAAGAATAAGCACGCCATGTATCTACACTTGTGTGAAGCTGCTCCAACTCCAGAAACAGAAAATCAAGTTGGCAAACTTTTAACCTATTTAATAACCGATTTTATTAGAGCACATGCAAACGCTTGACATAATTACTTTTGAAAAGCAATACGCTAAAGATTTTTATGCGTTAAATATAGAATGGCTTAAAACCTACTTTTATGTAGAACCTTATGATGAAGAAGTTTTAAGCAAACCAGAAACCTACATCATTAACAAAGGTGGATTTATATTTTTTGTTAAAATGAATAACACCATTGTTGGTACTGTTGCACTTATGCCAACTTATGATAATAATGTTTTAGAGCTTACTAAAATGGCAGTTTCACCTGAATTTAGAGGTCAGAATATAGGTCAGATGCTCCTGCAGTATTCAATTAAATTTGCTAAAAGCAAACAACTTAAACAACTACTACTCTATTCCAATACAAAATTAGAGAATGCTATTTATATTTATAGGAAATTCGGATTTATTGAAATTCCTGTTGAAGATAATTCACCCTACAAACGTGGTAATATTAAAATGGTTTTAGATTTGTAATTAAACCGTTTTCCTAATAAACGTATCTTTAAATTCAAAATAAATGATAGTCATTGTGACCACTTGGATACTGAAACATTTGAGGCTTTAAAAACACCATAATTATTGGTCCACAAGCTGTAAAAGATAAATTACCTGAATCTTTATTTACAAATTTTAATATGTTCTTTAATGGGTTGAGACAGAATTTTTCCACATCAAAATTTTCTTTAAAAGTAGAAGCAATTGCTATGAATAATTTGCGTAAATATGCACGACCATTTCATCCAAAAGGCCCTGTAAATGGCTATGTTTTAAACATAAATAATAAGCGTATTTATATTTCTGGTGATACTGAAGATATTCCAGAAATGCAAAATCTTAAAGACATTAATATGGCATTAGTTTGCATGATTTTACTATATACTATGCCAATTGAAAATGTGGCTGATGCTGTTTTAACTTTTAAGTTTAAAACTGTATTACCATATCATTATCGTGAAACAGACGGATTAAGCAATGTAGAAAACTTTAAAAAAATGATAAACAGTAAAAATAAAACTATTAAAGTTGTTTAATTAAATTGGTGTAAATAATCACAATATTTTCATATTTAGTTGGTTAGTCAGAAAAATATTTTATATTTGACAAGCTAATAACCCAATCAGTCAACCTACTATGTTTAATAAATTCACCTTTTTCCTGTATCAAACCTTTTTTCAAATAGAGCAAATAAGTATCGTTAAAATACTTGCTATAACTGTTATATTCTTTTTAGTTTTACTAATTTTAGGTGTTAGGAAATCTATTATTTTGAAAAAAGAAAATGAACGATTAAGTAAATCTTCACCTTTTTTAGATCAAGATGAAAACAAGCCGTACAAAGATTTTACAGAAGGACATATGTATGACAACAAATAAACAATAACTATTTGTATATAAAAAGAGCCTCGAATATCGAGGCTCTTTT
>DIAL01000055.1:0-191 GCA_002414705.1 Flavobacteriaceae bacterium UBA5079 | reverse complement strand
GCCTCGAATATCGAGGCTCTTTTATTTTATTAGCGAACTAATTTCTTGTATTTAATCCGTTTTGGCATTAAATCGCCACCCAAACGTTTTTTCTTGTTTTCTTCATAATCACTAAAGCTGCCTTCAAAAAAGTAGACTTCACTATTGCCTTCAAAAGCCAAAATGTGAGTACAAATTCTATCTAAAAACCA
>DIAL01000030.1:1350-3645 GCA_002414705.1 Flavobacteriaceae bacterium UBA5079 | reverse complement strand
GAAAAAAGGCGAAGAAGCTGAATTCAAAATCATTGAATTTAATAAAGAATTTAAGCGTGTAGTAGCGTCGCATACAGCAATCTTCAGAGAAGAAGAAGCTGCTAATGTTAAAGCTGCTTCTACAAGTGCTGCAGCAGAAGTTAAGCCTACTTTAGGTGATGCTAATGATGCATTACAAGCTCTTAAAGATAAAATGGAAGGAAAATAATTTTTCTAACATACTTTAAAATTGAAAAGCCTTTCCTTCTGGAAAGGCTTTTTTAATACGTTTAATTAGTCTTTCAACTTCTAAAATTTTGCATTACCTTTGTTTAGCAAATACCTTTGGATAGTCTATGAGTCAAAAAGTGTTACTTAACGCAAAAGAAATAAACATCATTCTTCATCGATTGGCTTGCCAACTTATTGAAAATCACAACGACTTTTCTAATACTGTTTTAATAGGTATTCAGCCACGAGGTAAATTCCTTGCCAGCCGTTTAGCTACCATGTTAAAAAACGAATACAAAATTAAAAATGTGCAATTAGGCCTTTTAGATATTACGTTTTTTAGAGACGATTTTAGACGTGGCGAAAAAACCCTAGAAGCTAATACCACCGAAATTAATTTTTTAGTTGAAGACAAGAAAATTGTTTTTATTGATGATGTGTTATATACTGGACGAAGCATTCGTGCTGCTTTAACAGCAATTCAATCCTTTGGCAGACCTCATGAAATTGAACTTTTAACACTAATAGATAGACGCTTTAGTAGACATTTACCTATTCAGCCTAATTATAAAGGCCGTCAAGTAGATGCTATTAATAATGAGCGCGTAAAAGTAAATTGGGTTGAAAACGAAGGGGAAGATGCCGTTTATTTAATTAATAGCTAACAATGAATAATTAAAAATCATGAGCGAATTAAGTGTCAACCACTTATTAGGAATAAAATATCTTAATAAAGACGATATCAAGCTTATTTTTGAAACTGCCGATCACTTTAAAGAAGTGATTAACAGACCGATTAAAAAAGTGCCTTCACTTCGAGATATTACAATTGCTAACTTATTTTTTGAAAATTCTACTAGAACAAAATTATCGTTTGAATTAGCTGAAAAAAGATTATCAGCTGATGTTATTAATTTTTCTGCATCCCAATCATCCGTAAAAAAAGGGGAAACATTAATAGATACCGTTAGCAACATATTATCTATGAAAGTGGATATGGTTGTTATGCGTCATCCAAATCCAGGGGCTAGTGTGTTTTTATCCCAACATGTAAATGCTAGTATTATTAATGCAGGTGATGGTGCACATGAACATCCAACTCAGGCATTATTAGATTCCTATTCTATTAGAGAGCGACTAGGAAACGTAAAAGGTAAAAAGGTAGTTATTGTTGGCGATATTTTGCATAGTCGTGTAGCCTTATCAAATATATTCGCTTTACAACTTCAAGGTGCAGACGTAATGGTTTGCGGACCAAAAACACTATTACCCAAATATATTGATAAATTAGGTGTTAAAGTAGAAACCAATTTGCTTAAAGCCTTAAATTGGTGCGATGTTGCCAATATGCTTCGTGTACAGAATGAACGCATGGAAGTAAATTATTTTCCGTCAACCAGGGAATACACACAACAATATGGTGTAACTATGGATGTGCTTAATAGTTTAAACAAGGACATTACAATCATGCATCCAGGACCTATTAATCGAGGTGTGGAAATTACGAGTGAAGTTGCAGATTCCAACCAAGCCATTATTTTAAACCAAGTTGAAAATGGTGTAGCTGTTAGAATGGCAATTATTTATTTATTAGCATCAAAAATAAAACAGTAGTCTATGATTTTCGATAAAACTGACAACACTACTATTATTACACAGGAGAAAGCTTCAGTGATAGAATTAGTAAAGAAACTAGATGTCCTATATGAACGATTCAAAAATGATAACGTTATAGTAAATCTTACCAGTTTAAAACCTGCAAGCGTAGAAGATATTACGGAATTTTTAAACGTATCCAACAAGCACAGAAAAGCAAAATTATCCTTTGTTATTGTTACTACTCAAGCAAATTTGGATGACCTTCCAGATGAATTAGTAGTGGTTCCAACTGTTAAAGAAGCCCACGATATTATTGAAATGGAAGAAATAGAACGCGATTTAGGTTTTTAAAAATGTGTTGAGTTACCTTGTTTTTGTTTACTTAAAACAATTTAACAACAAACCAATAACAAACCATATAAATGAAGCTCACCATTTTAGGCTGTTACAGCGCTACACCAAGAACGGACACTAACCCTACCGCTC
>DIAL01000030.1:0-1214 GCA_002414705.1 Flavobacteriaceae bacterium UBA5079 | reverse complement strand
ACGGACACTAACCCTACCGCTCAAGTTCTGGAAATAAATAATCATCTATTTTTAATAGATTGTGGTGAGGGTACTCAAGTTGAATTACGTCGAAACAAAATAAAATTCGCTAGAATTAAACACATTTTTATTTCGCATTTACATGGCGATCATTTTTTTGGTCTCGTTGGTTTAATTTCAACATTTCGCTTACTAACTCGTAAAACCGAATTACATATTTATGGACCCAAAGGTTTAAAGGATATAATAACACTTCAAATGAAGTTGGCAGAATCTTGGACAAATTATCCGCTTATTTTTCATGAACTAACCTCAAAGAAATCCGAACTAATTTTTGAAGATGATAAAGTAGAAGTACACACGATTCCTTTAGATCATCGGATTTACACAAATGGTTTTCTATTTAAAGAAAAGCCAGGCGAACGCAAACTAGACATGAATGCTGTTTTAAATGCAGATATTGATGTAGCATATTACCGAAAACTAAAACAAGGTTTTGATGTGGAAAACAAACAAGGTCTTACGGTTTCAAATCAAACTGTTACTAAAGCTCCAATAAAACCAAAAAGTTATGCGTTTTGTAGCGATACCGCTTATTCGGAAGCTATCGTCCCAATTATTAAAGGTGTCGATTTACTCTATCACGAATCCACATTTTTAGAAAAACATGAACAATTAGCAGCTCCAACCAAACATAGTACAGCTAAACAAGCTGCTAGTATTGCTAAACAAGCAGGAGTAGGGATGTTGCTTTTAGGACATTATTCTACACGTTATGATAATTTAAAAGATTTTAAATTAGAAGCAGAAACTATTTTTGAGTCTGTAGCTTTAGCAAGAGATGGTAAAGAAATTACGTTTTAAATTCTTTCAAGTTTTGCATCCAAAAAATAGCTTCTTCAAGACTTCAGCAACGTTTAATTCTGTTTGTAGAAAATTGTTTTTTTAATGTTGCATTTTTGTATCCAAAATCATCTATATAACAATGGTTGATGCTATAATAAACCCATATTGTTTATTAAATTTTGTCCTTAAATTAGGATCTACGGAGTAATTATTTATGCGATTTGTAAAATGCTCAATTCTAAAATATGGCCTGTAAAAATCGATTAAATGGGTTGATATTTTTTGAATTTTTTCCCAATCAAAATGAATATCTTCAGTATTCTCGGCAATAACATAATTATCAAAAAGGTAATAAACAATATGGGTTT
>DIAL01000105.1:6325-6600 GCA_002414705.1 Flavobacteriaceae bacterium UBA5079 | reverse complement strand
GCGAATTTAAGTATGAATTAAATGTTTCTGATTCTGGATTATACTCCTCTAAAAATTGAAATAAAAACTTAAACATGCGTGTAGCTGCACCAGAAGCAGGAACAAATTTTAGCATATCCAAGCTGTCTTTCTTATTATCAAAAAGTGTTATAATTCTATCAATTTCTGAAACATTTAAGCGCAAAATACCATCATTAATAGTTGCGGCTGCCACTAAATTTGAAAATGGTAATCCGGAAGTAAATGTTTGAAGTTGTCTGTTAACTTTTTCGACT
>DIAL01000105.1:4030-6198 GCA_002414705.1 Flavobacteriaceae bacterium UBA5079 | reverse complement strand
TCTGTTAACTTTTTCGACTGTTAGCCCTTTGTCTTCAATTTGTTTTATGTCCTTTTCGGAAAAAGTCATACACTAGTTTTTAATAATTCATTAATATGTTTAACAGCAATTTCAAAACGATTTGTTAGATTTCCACTTAACACTATATACGGTTTTTGGTGAATTTCTAACGCGTTATGAAACATCTGAAACATGGTTTCTCTTTCATGCGGTTTATCACGAATGCCGTCAGGTTCCCAAGGCAGATCAATATTAGTTAAAAAATACAGATTATAGTAATTTTCTGCAGCAAATTTATTTAAACGATCTGAAGTAAAACCCTGATAATAAGCCTCACCATATACTTTTGTTTCCAGTAAATCGGTATCACAAATCAGTAATTTGTCGCTTTGAAGTGTCAGTTTGTTTTCTAAAGCTATTTGGCCTTCAGCTATTGGCAATACATCATCTTTTGTTAAGCCATCATTTAATTTTGCTTTTTGTTCGGCATACATTCTGGAAAATTCAGGTACCCAAAGTGTATTAAAATACGTAGCCAATTTTTTTGCCAATATGGTTTTACCCGTCGATTCGGGACCAAACAAAACAATTTTTATGCAATGACTGTCCTCTTGTTTAAGTGTTTCTTCCATGCTAAATAACCATAAATTGCTAAAATTGTAAAACCTAAATATTGTAGACTTGTAAATGTAAATCCTTTGTAAAAGTATAACGGTATGGAAATAACATCGCCAATTATTAATAAAATCCAATTTTCTATTTTACGTTTAGCCATCAGCCACATGCCAACAAAAAATAAGGCTGTTGTTAAAATATCTACATAAGACACCCAACCGATCCATTTATTGAAAAACTGATAAATAACGGCAACAAAAACAACTGATACGGATGCAATTCCAATCGAAATCTGTTTATCTTTTTTTGTCCATGAAGTGATTGGTGTTTGATGAGTATCATCTACTTTTCGTGACCAAATATACCAGCCATAAATACTCATTATAAAATAGTATACGTTAATTATCATATCTCCTAACAATCCCCATTTTAAAAGCAAATACACAAATATACTGGTATTAATCATACCTGTTGGAAACACGAGAATATTGTTCTGTTTAGAAAACCAAACCGATAGGAACCCGAAAATCACGGCTAAGACTTCTAGAACTATATCTAAAGTATCGTACGCACTATATTGCCCAAATAAATAATCAAAAATGAGGCTCATAATCGTGTCTGTCTGATTTGACTATTTTCATATGAAGCAAACCACGCTCAATTAGTTCAAACGCTTCTTTTATTTCAACCGTTAATAATTGCATAACCATATCATAATCGCCGTAAACTTGTGTACTTAAGGGATTTTCTAAAACTGTTAGTTTAGAAGCTCGTAGTTTTTTTATGAAATGAATGATGGCTGGTTCAAAGTCATCATGCAATGGTGTTAAAGTTAATTCTACCGATATTTTCATGTTTATTTACCGCGAAAGCGGGAATCTATTTTATGTTAGTATTTACTTTAAATTTAAAACCTCTCAACAGTGCTAGAGGTGACATTATCAATGTTGAAGTTCTTCAAAAAATGTTTCATCATCTTCAAAAGCGGTTCCAATAACGACCAAATCGGCTCCAGCTTGGTAAGCTTGCTCTAATTGTTTTAACGTTCGAATACCGCCTCCAACAATTAATGGCATATCCACATCTTCTTTAATTTTACTAATTATATCCGAAGAAACAGGATTAATAGCACCACTTCCAGCTTCTAAATATATGAGTTTCATGCCGAGTAATTCGCCAGCTTTAGCTGTGTCAGCAATTAATTGGATATTATCATTTTGTAAAGGTGTGGTTTCTGTTACGCGTTGTACAGCTGTTTGTTTTCCATTCTCAATTAAAATATAACCCGTTGGAATAATTTCTAAATGTGAATGTTTTAACTTGGAAACCGCTTGCACATGCTTCCCAATTAAATAGTCTGGATTTCTGCCAGAAATTAAAGACAGAAATAACAAGGCATCCGCATCATTTGTTATCTGCGTTACATCGCCAGGAAACAAAACTACAGGTAAATCTGTATGTTTTTTTATCGTTTTAACTAATGATTCTGTGAGTTCTTCAGCAACTTCACTTCCGCCAACAAAAATATGCGTAGCTCTAGACTTGTTTACTTT
>DIAL01000105.1:0-3886 GCA_002414705.1 Flavobacteriaceae bacterium UBA5079 | reverse complement strand
AGACTTGTTTACTTTTCCAATAAAGTTTAGTATTCGTTCTAAATCCATTTTATCTGGATCTATTAAAACGGCTAAAAGTTTTACGCCTTTAACAATACTATCTAATATGTTTTTGTAAACATCTTTCATTACGAAAATGGTAATGCAAACGCGCAGGTAAACCCTTCAAACTCCAAAAAGGTAGTTTGATACCCATATTTATTGTTATCATAATCTATCCAAGCTCGTGTTTCGCTATCTACAAGCTCAAAAGGAATAACCAATGTATGCTTTAAAAAACTCAATCCTGGTGTGGCAAACAATTTATAAAGCGATTCTTTTACACACCAAATAACGGTTAGTTTACGAATATAATCATCAGCATCTTTTTGTAAATACTGGCTTTCATAATCCATAAATTTATGAGCAATAACACCAATTTTATCACGTTGTTTTTCTATGTCAATACCAACCATATTATCACTTACAACTACACCCGAAAAAGTAAAAGAATGAGTAATAGAAATATGCTTACCGTCTTTTAAATGTGGCTTCCCATTTTCGTCATAAAATAAGTCATTATCTGTGTAACCAAATTCAGCAAGCAGATGCCTAACGCTTAAAAAACCACGTTGATGCAGCTCACTTTTCATACTTAATACACGACTCAAACTTTCGGGTCTTAAAGTAATTGGCTGAATTAAAACGTCAAAGGATTCTTCTATCTTCCAGATTTTAACAGTAGTTTGTGAATTGGGATTAAGGGTTTTATAAAGTGGCATTTAATATTCTAAAAGTTATTAGTTATCTTTGCACTGCCAATGGCAGATTTAATAATTGTGACAAGCGAATTTAACTATTTTAAGTCCTATTGCCAAAGTTGTTAGACTATAAAAAACATTAAGAAAAAAAACACTATGAGTACAAAAACTGTTGCCTACATACCAAACAAGGTAAAAGATATGTCGCTTGCGGCTTGGGGAAGAAAAGAGATGAATTTAGCTGAAGCAGAAATGCCAGGTTTAATGAGTCTTCGTGAAGAATACAAAAACGAACAACCTCTTAAAGGAGCTCGTATTGCAGGTTGCTTGCACATGACGATCCAAACGGCGGTTTTAATTGAAACCTTACAAGCTTTAGGTGCTGAAGTAACTTGGAGTTCATGTAATATTTTCTCTACACAAGATCAAGCTGCAGCAGCCATTGCTGCAGCAGGAACAGCTGTGTATGCTTGGAAGGATATGACCGAAGAAGAATTTGACTGGTGTATTGAACAAACCCTATTTTTTGGAGAAGACAGAAAGCCATTAAACATGATTTTAGATGATGGTGGCGATTTAACCAATATGGTTTTCGATAAATATCCAGAATTAGCTGCAGGAATTAACGGTCTATCCGAAGAAACAACTACAGGTGTTCACCGTTTGTACGAGCGTATGAAAGCTGGAACGCTACTTATGCCTGCTATAAATGTAAATGATTCGGTTACCAAATCTAAATTCGATAACAAATACGGCTGTAAAGAAAGTGCTGTAGATGCCGTTCGTCGTGCAACAGATACAATGTTAGCCGGAAAGCGCGTAGTTGTTTGTGGTTATGGTGATGTTGGTAAAGGTACTGCTGCCTCTTTTAAAGGTGCTGGGAGTATTGTAACCGTTACAGAAATCGATCCTATTTGTGCGCTTCAAGCTGCCATGGATGGGTTTGAAGTGAAGAAACTAGAAACTGTTGTTGGTAATGCCGATATAGTAATTACAACAACTGGAAATAAAGATATTGTTCGTGGTGAGCATTTTGAAGCCATGAAGGATAAAACAATTGTATGTAACATTGGACATTTTGATAACGAAATTGATATGGCTTGGTTAAACAAAAACCATGGTAATACAAAAGACGTTATTAAGCCACAAGTGGATAAATATACTATAAACGGTAAAGACGTGATTATTTTAGCACAAGGTCGTTTAGTAAATTTAGGCTGTGCAACAGGTCACCCTAGTTTTGTAATGAGTAACTCGTTTACAAACCAGACATTGGCTCAAATAGAATTATGGACAAACAAGGATGCTTATGAAAATGAAGTATACATGTTACCAAAACATTTAGACGAAAAAGTGGCTAAATTACACCTTGAAAAAATTGGTGTAGAGCTTACAGAACTAAAAGACGATCAAGCCAAATATATTGGTGTAGCCGTTCAAGGTCCTTATAAGCCAGAATACTACAGATACTAATTGTCATTCAGAGCGAAAGCGAAGAATCTTAATAAATAATTTAAAATCCCAAGCAGTCATGTTTGGGATTTTTTTGTATTAGTATGGTTTGTCACTAGGAGTGATTTTCATGTGCGATAGCGATTGGAAATAATATCGAGAAGTAGAGCAATTGCTACTTCACAAAAAGCTTTTTAGCAGCAGGCTTTCTACTAAATCTTTTTTTTCGTTACTCAAAAAAAGGATACCGTTGCAAATGTGCAGCATTCACGATTTCTTATTTATTAAATATTGAAATGCATGAGTAATACTTATCGTGAACTCATCAATAAACATACAATTTTTGATCTAGTCATCAAAGTCCAGAATTATTGCGCCTATGAAACCTTAAACAGAAACCTAAACTATAACTCTAAAAAGCGTAACTTCGAATACTTAAAATATCATTTATGAGCTCAAAAAAACTACATGTATTAATAAATACTTTAGAAAACCATATAGAACATTATGACGTTGGTAATCCAAAAATTTCTGAAGCAAATATTGGTTGGCACATTGACCATAGTTGTAAAGTTATTAATCAAGTAGTTTTAACCGTTCAATCTTCAAATCCTGTTTTGTATAAAGATAATTTTAGTTTTACAGGAAAACTACTATTTACATTTGGCTTTTTTCCAAGAGGAAAAGCCAAAGCACCAAAACATGTGTTGCCACAAGAAATTATAACTAAAAAAGATTTAATGAACCAATTGGAACAATCTAGATTGCTTATTCATACAATTCCAGATTTAAATAAAAATGCGTTTTTTAAGCATCCACTTTTTGGAGATATTAATAAGAAACGAATAAACCGTTTTTTGGAATTGCATACCAATCATCATGTGAAGATTATACATGAGATTTTGAAAAAATAATAAATTAGATACATTTTCAATAAACAAAAAACCCTCTCTGTTTCCAGAAAGGGTTTTATATATGTTAAAGAAATAGTTTCTTAAGCCTCGAAAGGTTCAATAGAAACATAAGATTTGTTATCTTTTTTCTTTGTAAACTTTACAAGTCCGTCCACTTTAGCGTGTAACGTGTGGTCTTTTCCACCATACACATTTTCACCTGGGTGATGTGTATTACCTCTTTGTCTTACGATGATATTTCCAGCAATAGCAGCTTGTCCACCAAAAATCTTAACGCCTAAACGTTTTGATTCTGATTCTCTACCATTCTTCGAACTTCCGACTCCTTTTTTGTGTGCCATTTTATTTCGATTTTAAGGTTTATAATTAACTTAACGCAGCAATTAATTCAGCTTTCTTCATAGAAGAGTATCCTGAAATTTCTTTTGCTTTTGCCATATCTCTTAATTCAGTTACAGTTAAACTGTTTAAATCATGAGGTGCTTCATTTTTAGCTTCAGCCTTTTGAGCTTCTACTTTAGCTGGAGCAGCTTTCTTTTCAGCCTTAGTAGCTGGTTTTGCTCCTGAAGCTACAATGCTTTCAATAACGATTTCAGTTAAAGATTGTCTGTGTCCGTTTTTTACACGGTAACCTTTACGTCTTTTCTTTTTGAAAACTATTACTTTGTCACCTTTAAGGTGCTTCAAGACTTTTGCACTTACTTGTGCTCCGTCTATAGCTGGGGCGCCTAAAGTAATATTGTTACCATCTTCTATTAAAAGAACGTTATCGAAAGAAAC
>DIAL01000024.1 GCA_002414705.1 Flavobacteriaceae bacterium UBA5079 | reverse complement strand
GCTTTACACAATAAAGGCTACCAGTAACTTGGTAGCCTTTATTGTGTAAAGCAATGGCTAAATTGTGCATAGCTGCACCTCCAATGGCTATAAAATGTACGTTCATAACTAGATTTTGTAGACTTCAAATATACACATTGCAATTGGAAGTAGAAATGTGAATGATTGTAAATTATTAGGTTTCTAGAGATTTAAAATAGCCGATTTTTCAACTAAAAAAACATCAATTTTGGGTAATTCAGCTAGTGCTAAATCTATATGTTTGAGCGCCTCTTTTTTACGACTCTGATGTTTGTAAATCTGCGCCAGTCGGTAGTTTGCCCAGGCTTTTGGCACACCATCTTCCACGGAATAATTCGCAAGATATTTCTGCAAACATTTTTCGCCTTTGTCTAGTTGCAAATTATACTCGGCTGCCACTTTTCCTATTTGGTAATGAACTGCATTACGTTCATGCTTCTTTTCTGAAGCTTCAATAGTAGCAATCGCCTTTTCAGGTTGTTGTTGCTTTTCGTAAAAGTTTGATAATGTATCAAAACAGGTTATAGAACCACCAGTGGTAATTGCCAGTTTATAATATGTTTCGGCTAATTCTGGTTCATCATCATATTCATAAATATAGCCTTTAGCCAAATAACCATCTACTGTTGAGAGGGCTTCCAACTCATTCGCATACTTCAACGATTTTTTTATACTTCCACCCACAATACCTGGCAGTTGCACGTAAAATTCCACCAAAGCCCAACGTGTATCTATATGTTTGCTATCTAATTCGGCAGCTTTCAAAAAGGCTTCTTCCACATCACCAATGAGCATCAAAGCACTTACTTTATTGACTTCAAGCGCTTTCATTCCCATAGCGCCTCCAAATTTATAATGGAAATTGGCTTCACCTGGATTCATAGCGACTAACTTCTCATATTGCACGATAGCTGCATCCCATTTAGCTTGATAGCCATAAGCATCACCTAATAACTCAACAGCTCTTTGGTTGGTTGGATTCAAATTCACATAGGGTTTTATGATGGTTTCCGCTTGTTTATACTGTTTCTGTTTTAGTAATAACGCAACATCATCCAAGGTTTGTTGTGCCATTCCAAAAACAGGAATTAATAAACATAAAAACAGCTTTTTCATTTTTGCAAAATCAATTATTCAAAGATAACTATTCAAAATGGTTTTTAGTATGTGTCATTTTCAAACACACCTTTTTAACTTCTGAAGTCATTTCCCTTACCCAAAACAATCCGTTGCTAAATAAAACGGCCTATTAACACATTGTCACTTTTTTGGAACAACTTTTGACTATACTATTGATGGTATAAAACATTCTGAAACAGCATCCATGAAAACGTGGAAATGGTTTCTGAAATGCTTATTTTTAATGACTAGCAATTAGAAGAAACACATGAAACAGCTCACTATAATATGCATGCTTATATTATTTGCCAATTTTACGGAAGCGCAAAACAGCGATTATGATTCGCTATGGAAATCTGTTGAAAAACTTGAAAACGAAGGTTTACCGAAATCGGCTTTAGATATCGTTACTCAAATTTCAAAAAAAGCGAAACAGGACAACAATCAGCCACAAATTATTAAATCGCTGTTATTTAAAAGTAAATATGTACTCATTCTAGAAGAAGATGCGCAATTACAAATTATTGCAGATTTTAATCATGAAATAACACAAAGCAAATCACCTACAAAAAATATTTTGCAAAATATGTTAGCCACTATGTATTGGCAATATTTTCAGCAAAACAGATGGCAATTTTATAACCGAACAAAAACGGCAGAAAAGGTTGATGAAACCGATTTCAGGACGTGGGATTTAGAAACGTTATTTGCGGAAATTCAAACACAATTCAGCTTGTCTTTAGAAAACGAGTTGATGCTTCAACGAACACCTATTTCCAATTTTGAAGCTATTATTTATGCTATCCCAAATTCCAAAGAATTCAGACCAACCCTTTACGATGTATTAGCCAATTCAGCTTTAGATTTCTATAAAACGGATGAAAACAGCATCAGCCAACCAGCTTATAAATTTGAAATTGATGACCCTAAATTTTTATGTCCAGCTGAAGAATTTACGCAAGCTCAAATCGCTTCAAAAGATAGTACATCCTTGCAGTTACAAGCATTGAAAATCTATCAAAATTTGATTCAATTTCACGTTAAAAACAACAACATGAAAGCATTAGTGGATATTGATGTGGCACGATTAAAATTTGTAAAAGATCATGCCACTTTCAGTAATAAAGAAACGGTGTTTTTAGAAACGTTGAAAGAATCTCGTGCTAATTACACGTCTGAAGAATCTGGATTATATGCTTTTGAAATCGCACAATTATGGCAAGAACAAGGCGAACGTTATGAACCTAAAACAGCACCAGAATTGCAATGGAAAATTAAAGACGCTTATGACCTTTGCGAAACCGTAATCAAGAACTTTCCGAAAAGTATAGCAGCTAAAAAATGTGCTGTTTTACAAAAACAAATAGAACTCCAAAACTTACAAATAAAAACCGAAAGACATCTACCCATTAAACAAGATGATAGAATGTTGGTGACTTACAAAAACTTAAAAACGTTAGAGTTTAAAGCTTACCAACTCAACGAAAGTCAGTTCGAGAAATTCAATACTATTTATAGAGACAACGAACAATTAGATTTCATTAAAACGTTAAGCGTTTCACAATCTTGGCAAGCAACACTTAAAAATGAAGGCGATTTCCAACAACACCAAACGGAAACATTGTTGCCAGCTATGGAAAATGGTCGCTTTCTGATTGTGGCTTCAGCGAAAAACGAAGCGAACACATTTGCTATTCAAACTGTACAAATAACCAATATCGCCTTGGTTGATAAAACGGAAAACGACAAACAAACCTATCAATTTATTAACAGGAACAATGGGCAACCTATTCCAAATCTATCTGTAAGCATATCATACAAGGAAAATTATAATGGCGATTACAAATACAAAACGGCTACATCCGATTCCGAAGGAAACATAGAAATTATAAAAACGCAAAGTCGCAGGACACAAGTAAAAATTATTGCAACTTCAAAAACAGACAAAGCTTATTTTGGTGATTATTATGTGA
>DIAL01000016.1:2767-4119 GCA_002414705.1 Flavobacteriaceae bacterium UBA5079 | reverse complement strand
GGCTCTAATATAAGCTGATGAAAGTATGTTACATAAACAAAGTTCTTGTTGTCTGGACGTGGAGTTCTAAATTGTTTGGGATTATTTAAAAGAGTACCTATATCAGAGTTAGATAAGTAATTCTTACCTATTCCATCATAATATTCTTTATCATCTTTGAGTTTTTCTATAACTGCTTTTTCAAATTCATTCATTACTTCTTAGTTTTAAAAAGGTTAGAAACGTTTTCTTTTACTTCGTTAGTAATGATGTAATCGTTATCGGCTAACATTTTTAAAGCATTAGGTAGGCTTTTTATTTTTTGATTAGCAATGTAGCTTAACATTTTAGGTATATCAATAACTTCTTTAGTCCCCTTTTGGTCTAAGTCTACTATAACTGTTGTAGATTTTTTAGGTAAAGATTTTTTAACTGGAGTAGATACTGGCTTATCGTTTAGCTTCCAGTTTGCACTTTCTTCATAACTAGCTACCGCATTATCCACACCTATTCCAAAGTTACCCAATGCCCTGCCCCAAGCGGATGTTTGACAATTTTCTACATAATTCCCTTTGTTTATAAAAGATGATGCAGATTCTTCAAAAGCTATTCCATCAGCGACAATAAAGCCACTGGTCTTATCTATAATTTCTGCTTTTAACAATATACTATCTGATGTGTGAGACAATACGTTTGTTACTAGTCCGTACTCGTGTTGATAGGTTTTTCTAAAATGCTTAAGTCTTTCTTTAACTTCAACGTAAGCCTTTCCTTTAATACTGATTGTTTTTAATTTAGTCATTGTTTGTTTGTTTGATTATTAAATTAATTTTCTTTGTTACTTTCGTAAAAGAACACATAATTCTTTCTCTTGCACTTTTAAGATTTTGAATGTGCTTTGCATTCTTTCTGCTATTAACTTCTCTCTTTATGTTGTGCTCTACCATATCTAATTTTCTACGATAGTTAGACAAACATAAGACAAAAACAGCTAACCGCCATCCTTTTTTGCTAAAAACTTCATACTGCTCGGATGTAATTTCCTTGTAAAAGTCTCCCCCTATGGTTGTATTGTGAATAATTACTTTTTTAGTTTTAAGATTTTTCTCAATTCTTATTCCGTACAATATTCTTGCTTCATAATCTTCAGCGTTTAAATTAGCTGAAAATTCATCAGCTATGGATTGATTGAATACATCATTTAAAGTATAGAACATTCTTGAATCTGATTAGTAATAGTTAAATAGTCAGAATCATTTTCTATATTTTCTTTTACTACATTTATGCCGTGTATAATAGATGAGTGATTAATGTTATATCCATTATCTTCCATATATCCTTGTATTGTTACTAAAGCCATATTCCTTTGTTTG
>DIAL01000016.1:1678-2618 GCA_002414705.1 Flavobacteriaceae bacterium UBA5079 | reverse complement strand
TGTAATAAAGAAGATGTCTAGCATCTACATTTTTTCTAATCTTAAGTTTGGTGAACAAGTCTTCTTTGTTTATCTCACATACCCTGCACACATTTTCTACTAGTTTTTTAAATACTTCTCTTTTCATTGTTAGATTTATTTATTATTGATTTCTCCCATTCATTTATTTCGTGAAGGGTTTGCTTTAGTTTTTTAGCTGACCTTTTAACTTCATCCATCAGTTCCATTATTGTAGTTGGTTGTGACGGAGTTTTAAAAATTTCTTTTAATAACATAGTTGTTTGTTTGTTTGTTTTAAAAAAAGGAGGAGATTAAACCAAAACATTTAACATTAATGGAATTCTTAGTTCCTTTAAGTTGGGTGGTAAAAATTAACCGATTCTCTCCTCCTATTCTATTATGAATCCATTACAAATATAAGTAATGTTTATTTATTGTGCAATTTTTTTAAACGTTCAATTTCAAATTTAAGGTGGTTGATTGATTTTTCTAAACATTCAATTCCTCCATCATCGTGCTTGAATTTTGAACGTAAGCAATAAGTGACAACATTTCCAATGTTCCAAGTGCATTCAAAGTCCTCTACTACATAACGTGCTTGGTATTTGCCTTTCCTATAAGTATTGCCTACGTAGTAAGTAGGTACTTTAATTTCTTCTGATTCGGTGGTTGGTTCGGTGGAAGATAAATTTCTTTGAATATCAAACCAGTGGCTAGATTTATTATTCTCCTCTTCCATAATCAAATATAAATGTATTAACCTTTATGTTAAAAAGTTTTGTTTCCATTTCTTTTAAATCTTGAGAGACCTCCATAGTTCTGTCATAATAATAACAATAGTTGTTATCAGGTAATAACTGCACACAATAACCTCCAACATATCTTATAATGTCCGTAGAGTTAGGTAGTAATCTTAATCCGTGATTCACTATTCTTGAAT
>DIAL01000016.1:0-1523 GCA_002414705.1 Flavobacteriaceae bacterium UBA5079 | reverse complement strand
ACTTGAATCTCTTAATTTAAAATAATCGTCATAAGTTTCTCTTTTCATTAATTCTCCAGTTTTTCTAAACTGAAATAAAGTCATCTTGTCCTTCTTGCAAAATTGTTGGAGTTTTTGAATTCGTTTTTTATTTGGAGTTTTCTCTTGTTTTCTCCACAAAATTTCTTCTAATATAATTTTCATAATATAATTTTTAGTTTATCAGTTGTGTAAAGTTAGTATAAATTAATTGGACATCAAAACATCAGAGCCTTTTAAATACCAATGCCCATTAATTAATTTTTTCTCACAAAGTGTCCAGCTAAAGTTTTTTAATTTTTCTTTTTTTAAAAGATTTTCTGTTTTTTTTAGTCTAACCTTCATCTCAAGGTTCTGAGCAATTAATTTAGCGTAATATTTTTCTTGCATTTTTGTATGTTTTAAGTATGTATTTTCTCATATCATTAGATATAGGTAGCATTTTATCTCGTACTCTATATTTAGGTGTAATAGCTATGAGTCTGTTATTATGTTCTTCCTTACCGCTATATTTAAAATAGTCGTTAAGTTCTATCGTAGATAACTTGTATCTCTCTGCCTCTAATTGCTTTTTATAAACTTCAGCAATTACGTTTCTACCCAAGCTACTCATTGGAGTCAAATAAATTTTCATCCCAAAATGCCCACTTCAATAATTTTTTGTGTGTTTTTTTTCTACGTATTATTCTATTAGATATAAAAGTGTATAGATTGTCGAGTTGGTCGGTGTCGCTTATACCTTCCTCTTCATCGTTAATTTGGCTTTGTAGCCATTCTAAAAATTCATCTTCTGATTTGTCATATATATCCATAATTAATAAAATATCCATATCGCAACGTATCCAAATAAAAAGATTAGACAAAGAGTTACCAGTTCCAATAATACTTCTACTGGATTCTCTTTACATTCTTTAATAAATTCTTTTAAGTTCATATTGTTAGTTTTAGTATTAAACAAAAATACAACATTATTTAGACGTATCCAAATAATATTGCATTAAGTTGATGGGTTGTTTCCTACCATTTTACCCAAATGGTATGGTAAACGCAGGTTTAATTTTTGCATCATTTATCATTTGATAATATTCATCATAATGGTAGTCAAAAAGTTTTTGTCCTTCGTCTGTGTATCTAGTCTCTAATATTTGTCCTTTATCATTAACCACTTCTATTATCAGTTCAGAGTCTACTAAGTTTTGAGGGTGGATTTTTTTGTGTGCTAGATTTGTAGCTAGTTCTACGTGGTTTATTTTTATGTATTGCATTATTGTTTTATTTTTAAATTATGTACCATTTGTTGCACATCATCAATTTGATTGAGTGCTATCATAACTTCTGTGTTATATTGTGTTATGGTTTTTAGTTCATCATACGACATAGTTACAAGTGTAGCTGCATTGTTACCTAGCTTGTAAGAGCCTTCGCCTGCTCCCCTTTCTTTAAGGAACGTTTTTTTAACCTCTATGCTCTCTTTCATTACGACCGCATAAACTTCATCTAGTAAT
>DIAL01000129.1:3986-4128 GCA_002414705.1 Flavobacteriaceae bacterium UBA5079 | reverse complement strand
ATTACTTTCTACATTTATTTCAAGAGAGTAACTTTCAGGAAAAAAAGTCCCAATAGTATAAGAAGGTCCATCATCTTTTCTTAAAACATCAGGATATTCATTAGTTGTATTGGCTTTTATACCTTTATACTTACTCTTATCT
>DIAL01000129.1:1630-3762 GCA_002414705.1 Flavobacteriaceae bacterium UBA5079 | reverse complement strand
GATTAGGTTTAGACTCATTGTCTATATCACTACCTTCACCATGCATTTTACTAGCGGCTTTTCTTTTATCGGATTCTTCGATATCAGTATCGCCTTTACTAGAATTAAAGTAACGACCTTCTTTTTTAAACAATGGAGATAATTTTTTTAACCTCTCCTCAGTGTCGTTATCCTTATCTAATTGTTCTTGTTGTTTTTTAGCCTCAATGTCTTTTAACCATTCAGGCATTTTTTCTTTAAACTCACTTTTCCATAGTCCCATTTGTTCTTCAATGGGTCTACCATTGTAGTTAAGATCAGTTCGTTCAATGTTTTGTACAAACTCTCCATCGGGAATTAAGATTAAAGCAACATTTTTTCTAACACATTGTAAACCCCATGCAGGCAATGGATTAGCGCCATGTTTACCATTAAAGGCTAGTTTAATCATTTCATCATTATTTCTAATACCCATTTGGCCTATAACAAGAAAGTCAGTTCTTCCACCTTCATGACAATCCTTAGCTCTAAAGAAAATTTTAACTCTAGTTTGAGTTAATTGTATTTCTTCAACTTTATCAAAGTTATTAAGCAAACCATATTCATGGCCTTTGATATAATTTAGAACTTTACCACCAGCACGGTTTAAAACCTCAAATCTTTCTACTGAAGTTGAAATGTTGTTAGGTAAAACATAAAACTTAGTATTTAGATAACCAGTCAACCAATCAGGTTGTGATAGTTTAGATCCTTTCAACAAACCTGAAGTACTTGTAGGAGGTAAAACTGTATTTTGTTTATCAGTGTCACCTAATAAAGTAACCATACAACCATGATCACCAATTTCTTCTGGCTTATCTTCTTTTGATAATGGAAAAGAACTACGGCCATTTATTTTTGCCATACCATACTCACCCCTACCATTACGTAAAAATTTAATTGCAAACCCCTTACCATCTTTCCAGGATTTATATATTAAACCAGCTCTATTATAAGACAGCCCTGCAATCTTAGCACCACAACCAAAATTAGAATTTTGATTATTTCTACTAGAACCTCCTAAGTTATTAATGTTACGATGCATTTCTTCTGCAGTCATGCCTTCGCCATTATCAATTACACATAGCTTTTTAATACCAAATCTTTTAAAATGGGTTTCATCAACTTTCCATTTAATAACACCTTTGTAATCTGGTTTTTTTTTCTGTACTCTTTGAATAGCTTCAATAGCGTTTTGTTGAAACTCTCTGTATTGTTGATCGTATTTTATTTGATTTCTCCAAGAATCAATTAACAAAGCGATGCCTTGTTCTGATCCTCTCATTGGAACTACTTCTTGTATTGTACTCATATTATTTCTCCTTTATATTTAATTGGCACCAGATTTTTACGTAACCGTACACGTATCCAATGTTAAACGTGATTCTACTTAGAATTTTTTTAAATTTAAAAACCATTTCTTTCTTCTATTTTTTTTAATTGTTCAGGTGTCATTTTTTCTTCCTTAACTTTTATATTAAAAGGGTCGCGGTCTTTTTTATTCTGCAGCGATTGTTTGTAAGACTCTTTTAATTGATCTTGTTCTTTTTCACCAAAGATTCTGTTATAGCCTTCATCATAAGCTTTGTTAGCTGGTCTAGATCTACCATCCCATTTTGGTTTTTTCATAGTTTTTTTTTTAACTCCTCTAAATAATCTCTGTTTTCTTGATCTCTGATTAATTTTTTAGCAGCTATATCTTGTTTAGTTCTTAAAATTTTAGCGTGCTTACGCCATGCCCAGGAATTAATCTGACCTGCATATTTCATAATAAAGTGTAGCCCTTCATATATAAATTTATCAATCATAATTTACCATGTCTGCATCTCTAAAGTCATCATTGTTGTCTTCTTTACAATCGATACATATTTTTTCTTCATATACTGCCCACTCATCTGGTTTTGTTTCGCTGTCGCAACTTTTACATATATTATTCATGTTCTTTTCTCTCTTTCTGTTGATAGATCAACTACATTGTCATCCAAGTCTTGGATATCTGGTTCATAGTGATCAATTACTTTTTCTATTGCATGAAGTTTGACTGTAGCATAAGGCCAAAGTTTTTTACAAACTTGAAAACAATCTCTAAACGTACATCTCCAACGCCATTGTGG
>DIAL01000129.1:160-1351 GCA_002414705.1 Flavobacteriaceae bacterium UBA5079 | reverse complement strand
TACGTACCAGATTTTTTCTTTTCTTTATACTTTGCATATGTAAGGCTGCCTTCACCATCAAATAAACCTGCTATATAAGCTATATCTAAGTAATAATTTGTATTCATTTTTTCCCTTTCAACATATGTTTTAACATTGTTGTAGTAGGATTAAAATCAAAATCCCTACTGCAACCTGTGAACACCGTCAGAATCAATAATAATATTATCAACTTCATCTGCATTTACTTCTCCCTGGCTTTCACAAACTCCACATTGAACCACTATTTCCTCTCTTGCTAGTGCATATGGAACTCTAACGTAGCCGTTACCTTTACAATTAGGGCAAGTTGCCTTAGTCTTTTTTAATTTTGCCATTTAATTTTTTTGCTTTCTCATTTGCTAAACATTCTACTGTTTTACTAATTGATAATTTTGCATCGGGCAACATTGCCTTCGACAAACTAATCAAAGTCTTGTATGTTTCATGTGTTAACGAAACATTTCTATATTTGGTTATATCGGTCATAGTTCCTTTCATTTATTAATGATGACAATGTAGGATGTTTTAAAAAGGATGTCAATGATAAAAACAGTTTTATTAATGGTTTTATGTTCAGGAATTGCAGGCAATAAATGCAAGGTTATTCCTACTCCTGTAGACCTATTTGATGACTATCATAAGTGCATAGTATATGGCTACGATTATTCACATAGCTTAATGGCAAGTTTTAATCCAGAATGGGTTAATAGCATGGAAGCTTACACAAAATTTTCTTGTGAAACTGATAAGGTTATTTGACAGTGTGACAAAAATGTGACACTGTGGCTAACTCATCACAATAACCTATCCTTAATTTCCCTCTAGGATAGGTGTATTAACAAATAAATCCTTGTAGGGTCCCTCTCCCATCTTTTAAATAATAACTGTTGTTTTTGTACACAGCTATTGTTTCTCTATATTTTTCAGAAAAATCTAAGCACTCATACGCAGTCATTGCAATAGGTATTTCAAATTTTTCTTTTACCAATTCACCATTAAATAATAGTACCAGTATTATTAGAGTCTTAGTCATTAATCTTCCTCTAAAACTTTTGAATCAAAGTTTTTAGTTCCATGAGCTATGATTTTCTTGACCCCTGTTCCCTGCAACTCTAAGTCTGCATAAGAAGACCAAGCTTTCTTTATTAGGTTTAATTCTAATATAAAATT
>DIAL01000129.1:0-141 GCA_002414705.1 Flavobacteriaceae bacterium UBA5079 | reverse complement strand
GGCCAGGATCTTTTTTAATCCCGGTGTTTGCAACTCTAAAGTTGCATAAGATTTCCAGGATTTACAAAGTAAATTTAATTCTAATATTAAACTAGAAAATTCTTTTTGTGTTATATCCTTACTTGTTATAGTTATTTTTTT
>DIAL01000074.1:17529-17727 GCA_002414705.1 Flavobacteriaceae bacterium UBA5079 | reverse complement strand
TGTGCTAATTGCTGTAAAACTACAGGTCCTTTGTTTACGGATAAGGATGTGGAACGTATTTCCAAGCATTTTAAAATGAAGCCACAACCGTTTATAGATCAGTTTTTACGTATTGATGAAGATAATGATTATGTGTTACAATCTGTGCCTTGCACGTTTTTAGGTGCTGATAATTATTGTAGTATTTATGATGTACGA
>DIAL01000074.1:893-17335 GCA_002414705.1 Flavobacteriaceae bacterium UBA5079 | reverse complement strand
AATGTAGAAATCTGCCCAGCAGCTTATAATATTGTGGAAGACATGAAAAAACGCATTAAATTTTAAAAGGAACTTTTAGTATCTTTAAACAAAAAAGAATTTGGAAGCTATTATCTCTTATTTTGAAACCATTCCTACATTACACAGAAGTATTTTACTGGTTGGTGGTATTATGTTTTTTTGGTTTTTAGAAGGTGCATTGCCGTTATTTAAATTCAGTTATAAAAAGTGGAAACACGCATGGCCAAATTTGTTTTTTACGCTGACAACCATCATCATAAATTTTGGATTGGCATTTGTTTTAGTGTTATCAACGCAATGGGTAACGGAAAATAATTTTGGTATTATTAATTGGTTGCCAGACATGCCATTGGGATTATATGCACTTTTAGGCGTGCTTTTATTGGACTTTTTCGGAGCCTATTTAGCACATTTTGTAGAGCATAAAGCAAAACCACTTTGGATGGTTCATTTGGTGCATCATACAGATCATCATGTGGATACAACCACAGGAAATAGACATCATCCAATTGAGAGTGTTGTTCGGTTTTCCTTTACTATTTTGGGTGTTTTTATAGTGGGAACACCTATAGCTATTGTGTTTTTGTATCAATCACTTTCCGTTATATTCACACAACTAACACACGCTAATATTAAAATGCCACGTCAGGTTGATAAACTTATCAGTTTTGTGTTTGTATCGCCTGATATGCATAAAGTTCATCACCATCATGTTTTACCATACACAGACTCCAATTATGGGAATATCTTCTCCATTTGGGACAGACTCTTTGGAACCTATATGGAACTGGATCGTGATAAAATTATATATGGAGTAGATGTATTTCCAGATGAAGTGGCAAACGGTAAAATAAAAGAATTATTAAAACAACCCTTCCAGAAGTATCAAAAGCCTACGGTTATTGCTCAAAAAGAATAGGTTTTTAGTTGTTGGTTTTTATTACGAAATCCGGTAAAAAACTATTTTCATCTGACTTTTATGCTGTTTGTAGATAATATTACAACTAATTAATGGCGTTTGTTTAGATTTATATCGAGAGATTAATACATTGTTGTTGTGTTGGTTATAAACGAAACACAATAATTTTTATGAAAACATACGTTTTCCTTATATTCCTAATTACCTTTATTTTTTGTAGTCAGTTTGCCTTTTCGCAAACGAGCTATATGGCTAAAATAGAAAAAAACACCAATTTTAGTGCACGAACTTTGTTGCACGAGCTTAATAGTACTAAAGATACACTTGTATTAAGAAGCCCTTCAAAAATTAGTCATATTTACTCTATTAATGACGAATTTAAACGCGAAATAGATACGTATCCTTTTGCTTTTGATTATAAATTACCGCTTCAAAATTTATCTAAGGGGAAACATGTTTTGGTGGTATCTCAATCTCCAAAAAAGATTATTTTTGTAATTTATATTCTGGATAAGTCTACTATCATAGAACGTACATAATCCAGTTTTAAAAGAGTTTTAAAGCCTATAGATTTTAGAAAACACACATGTATAGTACATTCCGTTTTTCTATTATTTTATCCAACTATTGTCATGTGATACATTTATATTGTTAAATATCTGATTGATAGCTCAAAACAGATTGTTTAATTTAAATTTATTCGTCATGAAACGATTTCGTTTCATGATGTCTATAATTTTAGTATTGAATTGCCATTTTGTTTCCCTCTCACAAAGTAATACCTATTCTACTATTACAAAAAACATAAATAGTCAAGCTGTTAGCTTGGTTCATAATTTGAAAATTGCAGGAGATACGTTACTTCTTAAAAGTGATTTTCCCCTTCCAAAATTGAAATAATAAGCAATTCTCGTGTCCAAGTTATGCCACCTGGTGGAAACTATAAGGACGTAAAAGTGCCTCTGGGTTTTTTAGATGTTGGAGATTATACGCTTTCTGTTCTCTTTATAGAAGGTAAAGAAGATACCTATATTTACAGTAAAACTGTGGTTTTTAAAATTGCCAGATTACTGCCTATTATGGATTATTATGAACCAAACACACCATTAGCGTCAACCTGATTCTAGACGATTAAGTAATGATAAACGCTACGTAATTCAAACGCGCGATGAATATAGACGCCTGAATTTAAGACCAAACGGTAAACCATATAATTAATTTACAAATTTAATCGTAGATTACATATGCTTGTCGCATAGTATTATAAGCTTTTAAATCGCGAACCCATGTTTTTTTAATTTCAAAAGCGGTCAGTCGACCTTCAATTTGCTTTTGCAATTTTTCGGTTCCTGCTAATTTTGTAAAAAAGGTAGTAAAAAAAGTTTCTTTGTCAGAAGTTGCTTGATAGGCTTCAATTAAATAATTTAAATCGAGTCGGTTTAAGGGTTTCGTTTCACTTAAATCCATACCATAGCAAAGCTTTCCTTCATGTTTAGGGTGTTTGGAACCTTCATTAGGTATAGGTGTAAATTGATATGTATAAGTAAACATCTCTTTATTTAAAAAGGGGCTACCAAAAATTTGAAACTGTTTTTCGGTTCCTCGACCAGCACTCACGTTGGTGCCTTCAAAAAAACATAAACTCGGATAGAGATTTATTGCTACATCATTCGGTAAATTTGGCGATGGTTTTATGGGTAAACTGTAAGCCGTTTGGTGTGTGTAGTTTTTTACAGGAATAACAGTAAGTTTACAAATAACGTTGTTTTTCAACCATTTTTCACCATTAATCATTTGGGCATATTCTCCAATTGTCATGCCATGAACCACAGGAACAGGGTGCATACCAATAAAACTTTTATGAGCCATTTCTAAAACAGGACCATCCATATAATGACCATTTGGATTTGGTCTGTCTAATATTAGCAAAGGAATTTTTTGTTCCGCACAGGCTTCCATAACATAGTGTAAAGACGAAATATAGGTGTAAAAGCGTGCGCCAACATCTTGAATATCAAAAATGACTAAATCAATATTGGCTAATTGTTCGGGTTTTGGTTTTTTATTATCACCATAAAGCGAAATAATGGGTAAGCCTGTTTTAGTGTCTATTCCATCTTTTACTAATTCGCCAGCATCAGCAGTACCACGAAAACCATGTTCTGGAGCATATACTTTTTTTACATTAACCTTTAAAGCAAGCAATGAGTCTACTAAATGTGTGTAGCTTCTATTTTTAGTATCTTTAAATATGACAGACGTTTGGTTGGCAACAATTCCAATCCGCTTGCCTTGTAATAACGGTAAATACTTGTCTGTTTGGTTGGCGCCAACTACTAAATCTGTATTCATTTCAAATTTGGAATGTTCTAATTCTTTCAAAGAATTTACGGTTCCTGTTGCCTCACCTTGTGAAAAATTCCCACAAGAAATAATTCCGATAATTATCGGAACCAAAACAAATAATAAAACTGTATTTTTGAATCGATTTAAAAGTAATTGTACCATTTGAATTTCGAATATTTTATAGCAAAACGCATTATTGATAGTAAAGCGTATAAAAGTAGCGTTTCGGCACCAATAATAAAAATTGGAATTGCCGCCATTGCTATTGGTATTATTGTCATGATGATTTCTATTGCCACAGGAATTGGGCTTCAACAAAAAATACGAGACAAAGTCGTAGCCTTTAATGGCGATATCATAATTTCCAAGTTTGGCAATAATAATTCGCAAGAAAGTGATAGTCCACTATCATTGAATCAGGATTTTTATCCCAGATTTAATTCGGTTAAATCCGTTAGCCACATTCAAGGCGTTGCCACTAAATTTGGAATTATAAGAACCGAAACCGATTTTGAAGCCATCATTGTAAAAGGTGTTGGAACAGATTATAAATGGGATTATTTTAAGGAGTATTTAGTAAAAGGAAAACTTCCTGAATATACAGATACCTTTAGTGAGGATGTTTTAATATCCGAACACACAGCCAATCGGTTGTATGTAACGGTTGGAGATACCATTCAAACTTATTTTGTAAATAACGATTACAACAAACAGCCACGCATTATTCCTTATAAAATTGTTGGTATTTATAATTCCGGATTTCAGGAATTTGATAAAACATACATTATTTCGCATATCAAACATTTACAACGTATTAATAAATGGGAGAAGACCGATGTTGGGCATTTTGAGCTTTTTGTAGATAACTATTCTCAATTAGATGCCATACGTGAGCAAGTGTACCAAAACACACCACCCGAATTTAATACCATAACCGTAGAACGAAAATTTGAATCCATTTTTGAGTGGATTACCATTTTTGTAAAAAATATTTATGGCATTATTGGCATTATGGTATTAGTAGCCGGATTTAATATGGTAACCGCTTTATTGGTTTTAATTCTAGAACGCACACAAATGATTGGGATTCTGAAAGCGTTAGGAAGTAATAATTGGACCATCCGGAAAATATTTTTGTACAACGCATCCTATCTAATTTTTCTAGGATTAATTTGGGGAAACATCATTGGTTTAGGTATTCTGTTAGCGCAAAAATATTTTAAAATATTCCCGTTAGATCCCAACGTTTACTATGTAAGCGAGGCACCAGTTTATTTGAGTTTTAGTTATATTGCAGCCTTAAATATAGGAACCTTTATTCTGTGTTTACTCATGTTATTAATACCTTCTTATATAATTACTAAAATTTCGCCTGTAAAAGCTATTCGTTTTGAGTAGTAATTTTTTGGGCGTTTACTACTACGCTATCGCTTTGTACTACCACGCTTTTCGTTAAATCTTTTTTATCGTGCCTCAAAAAAAGGATATCACTGCAATCGTTAACGCGAAACAGATTCAACAAATAATACCATTTTAAAAATCCTTTCGTGCTTTCCTGTCAAAATCATACCTTTGCCATTCTAATTTTAGAACACATTTAAAAAGATTCTCGTTAAATCATATCAATAACGATTATCTCAAAAAGATATATATGGATTACGCAAAAAACATACTAGAAACCATTGGAAATACACCGTTGGTGAAACTAAATAAATTAACAGCAGACTTACCATGTTTGGTACTATCAAAATACGAAACGTTTAATCCAGGTAACTCCGTTAAAGACCGTATGGCATTAACCATGATAGAGGATGCTGAAGCAGATGGTCGTTTAAAGCCAGGTGGCACTATTATAGAAGGAACATCAGGAAACACCGGAATGGGATTAGCGTTAGCAGCTATTGTAAAAGGCTACAAATGCATTTTTGTAATGGCAGACAAGCAAAGTAAAGAAAAAGTAGATATTTTAAGAGCTGTAGGAGCAGAAGTGGTTGTTTGTCCAACAGATGTTGAGCCAACAGATCCACGATCATATTATTCTGTTTCCAAACGTTTAGGTGAAGAAACGCCTAATGCTTGGTACGTAAACCAATACGATAACCCAAGTAATGCCAAAGCACATTACCAAAGTACAGGGCCAGAAATTTGGAAACAAACAGATGGCAAAATAACTCATTTTATAGTTGGTGTTGGAACAGGTGGTACCATTTCTGGTGTTGGAAAATATTTAAAAGAACAAAACCCGAATATTAAAATTTGGGGAATTGATACCTATGGAAGTGTCTTTAAAAAATACCACGAAACTGGTGTTTTTGATGAAAAAGAAATTTATCCGTACGTTACCGAGGGCATTGGTGAAGATATTTTACCTGAAAACGTAGATTTCAGTATTATAGATGGTTTTACAAAAGTAACGGATAAAGATGCGGCCATTTATACACAGAAATTAGCCAAAGAGGAAGGTATGTTTTTAGGTAATTCCGCAGGTGCAGCTATAAAAGGTTTATTGCAACTCAAAGAGCATTTTACAAAAGACGATGTTGTGGTGGTGTTATTCCACGATCATGGAAGTCGTTATGTTGGTAAAATGTTTAATAACGAATGGATGGAGAAAATGGGTTATGTTGAATAAATAATAATCCAATTTTACAATACAAACGATTCAAAGAGGCCTTCCAAGGTCTCTTTTGGATTCGTACAGATTCCAGGGTGTGTTTTAGAACACTGAATAATAGTGCTTTTAGAAGCAGCTAACCATCGGAATCTATCCGAAACTTCCATTTTTCCAATAACACCACCATCAGGTTCTCCTGTGCAAATTAATTCCCAACCGTTTAAATAGCGTTCAATTTCTGCTAAATCTAATTCGCTTGAAAACACGTCTAGTTTTTCAGGGTTAATAAAATATTTCATGCCTAGAAATTTTTTCCGTTTCGAAAAAAGTATCACACCAATATTAAAGAATTCTTCACGTTCCACTTTAGGTACAACACGTATAATAGCATATTCAAAAGTTACTTTATCTTGCATTTTTAGCTTCTTTAACTAATTCATCAATCCTAGCAAGTTTCGCTTTTATGTAGCTTAAGTATGCTGATCTCATATCATTTGGTGACAATGTATCTGATTCGCTTTCAAGCCAATCTTCCGGAATTAAAGATATAATTTCCTCTATTTTATTGTCGTTTAATTGTGTTGTAATGTTTAGAGCAGCTTCATTTAAATTTTGAGCAAATTCCAAAAGCACATGATCTTTAATTAATGGAAACATTCGGGTTAAATGGTTTTCCCAAGTGCTCCAATTGTGATGAAAATAAAAACTGGCGCCATTATCTATAACCCATAAATCTTTATGCCATGTTAATAGATTGGTGTTTTTAGCGGTTCTGTCAATGTTACTTATTATGCTATCCATTAAAACAATTTTGGAAGCAGTTATGGAATCGATTTTGGAAGCTAATGGATCAAAAGTAATGGCTCCAGACAGGTAATGAAGACCAAGGTTTAAACCCACACTAAACTTGAGTAAGTCTTGAATTTCTTCATCAGGTTCGGTTTTACTAAAGGAATCGTCTAAATTCATAAAAACCAATTCAGGAACATGTAAACCAATGGCACGTGCAATTTCGCCACCAATAAATTCTGCAATCAATGCTTTTTTTCCTTGACCAGCGCCTCTAAATTTTAGAACATACAAGAATCCATCGTCTGCTTTTACTATGGCAGGAAGCGATCCGCCTTCGCGCAAAGGATTAATATATTGCACAACATCCACGTGTCGGATTTCTATTTTTTTCATGAATTCGAAGGTACTAAAAAGTTCAGAAGATAATTTACTTTATTAACACAATACTGTCAATTTCCAATTGGAATTTCTGTGGCTTTTTATTGCCGATTAAAAAGCCAATTTCTTCAATTTTTTCACCTGGGAAATGTGGTAAACCCAGTTCTCTGCCTCTAAAAACAGCAGGCATATCAGCGAAATCAATTTTTATAGTTTCCCAATTTCCAGAAGTTTTAAACGTAGCTGCATAACTGTATCTGTCATTTTTATCCAATTTTACTCGGAATTGATATGGATTACCATCGCCTTTTATCCGTATTTCAAAACCGGTAAATCCGTTAGCGTTTTTGGACTCACAGGTATGTCTTACAGATGAAAATCCACCATTGTTTTCTAAAGATACCATACCTTTAAAAACACCATTTCCATAATTATTTATTGTAAAAGTGCCATTGGATCTTCCACCCATAACCACATCGTCAAGAATGTACCAGTCGGTTTTCTGGCTATCTGAATTAAAGTTATAAATAGTCATAGAGGTCTGTATTAATAGAATTAAAAATAGTTTGATAATATAAGTCATATAAATAATCTGTTTAGCTGATATGCTAGACTTGTAAAAATACGAAACAAATGAGTATCGTTACTTATTAAATAGAAATTTGTCCTTGAAGTATGTTAAGTTTGGATTGTATTCCATGTAAAATATGCTTCTGTGGCTTATAAGTTACATTCGTTAAACTGGGTAAGTTTAAATTATGACACTATTTTTAACTGTTTTTTTTTTAGGTTTTGACTTTGCATAACCATTGTTCATCGAATAAATAAAAATGGCATATTGATTTTGTTTACTTTCACAGTATAAATAAAATTTTAAAATTTCAGCACTTCCAAATGGCTTTGGGTGAAAATAGGTTCAGATGGAAGTTTAAGCCTGAATAGTAATAATATTTGAGTAATTAACAATACGGATAAAAGTAATACAGGTGAATTTTTATTTATTTCTGGCATTTTAACGTTTAGAAAAAACTAGAAAACTTCATTTAAAATATAATTAAAAAGGCGTCATGAATAGAAAAGAATTTTTAAAACGAACAAGTTTAGCGGGTGCTTCAGTTTTATTGCTTAATGGGTGCGATTTTTTTTCGTCAGGTGAAAAACATGTCGATTCGGGATTAAGAGGTGTTGTTATTCAAAAACCTAATATTGGAGAAGATATTTTTAGCTACATACAAAAAACAAAAGGAAAATTTGATATAACACTTTATAGACAAATTTTAGGTGCTGCTAATGCCTTTAAAGAAGGAGATGAAACACTGAAAATTGCAGCTGTTAGCGGAGAATCCCGCATTAATTCAAGAGCATTGTTGGCTAATACAACTATTGGTGATTTAAATAAAATTACGGTTTATACAGATGATATTCAGGTTTTAATAGAGCAGTCTACGGTAAAAAATAAGGAATTGGAAAGTTGGACTATGCAGGATTTAAAGAATTTTACGCTATCCGAGCCCGAAGATCGTATTAAAGACATAATGCCCAATCTTAATAGTGATGTCATTGCGTGTTTGGTGAAATTGATGAGTAATGAAGAGCTTATTACGGTTAGTCAAAAAGTGTTTAATCCATTGCCGAATAGTAAAATTGGTAGTAAAGGTTATATGGGAGCTAGAGTTCAGCCCAATTCACCAACCGATAATTTGGAGGATATAACTTGGCAAGTTTTTAATGCTTGGTCTTATGCGGTAGGTGATGTTGTGTTAGGTACGAATCCTGTTTCTAGTGAGCCAGAATCGGTAGCTAAAATAGAAAAAGCGCTTTTTGATATTATTACTACTTTCAATTTAGAAACAACCATTCCCAACTGTGTGCTTTCTCATATAGATGTTCAGGCAGAAGTGGAGAAAACAAATCCAGGTGTAGCGGGTGTTTGGTTTCAAAGTTTGGCAGGTACCGTAAATGCAAATAGAACGTTTGATATTACTATAGATAAAATGATGGAATATGTTTCCTTGCGCGATGGGCAGTATGGGTTTTATGCTGAAACTGGGCAAGGGGCAGACTTAACAAATGGCCATGGAGAAGGTTTTGATATGGTGATGCATGAGTCTAGAAAATATGGTTTTTTAAGAGCCTTAAAACAAAAAATAAACAGGCTAAAAAAAGAAAATAATTCGTGGGTTCATGTGAATGATGTTGCTGGTTTTATTGGTCCAGAAGTCTTTAAAACTAAGGAGCAGCTTGTACGTTGTTGCTTGGAAGATACCGTTATGGGTAAGCTGCATGGTTTAACAATTGGTCTGGATATTTGTTCTACCCTACATATGGATGTGAATTTAGAAGATTTAGATTGGTGTATAGAAAAAGTAATGCCAGCAAATCCAGCATATTTGATGGCTTTGCCTACAAAAAATGATCCGATGCTTAGTTATTTATCAACAGCATTTAATAATCATGTAAAGATTAGAGAGCAATTTGGGTACAAGGTTAATGATGCCATGTGGGATTTCTTTAAAACATTAGACGTTATTGACGATCAAGGAAAACCAACAAAACATTTTGGAGATCCTATCTGGGTCTATTATAAGTTTAGAAAAGCAAAAAATGATACGCGTTCTTTTGATGAAATTTACAAGGAGGGAAAACAATGCATTGTAGATATTGAAAATCGAGGGGTTTCAATTGCTCAAGGATATGGCGATAATATTTGGGATTTAAAGCCCGAATTAGAGCAAAAAGTTCAAAACCTTTACCTGGACGCTAAAGAGAGTTTATGGACTGAATTTAATAAAACATTTGCGCAAAGCATTCCTGCATCTATTTTAGTTTATACAGAATCTAGAGATAGGAAGGACTATGTGTATCATCCAGCATCTGGAGAGCTTTTAAGTGCTGAAGCAATTAGTAAAGTATTGGCTGTAAAAAAGACTTGGAATGGTGAGACTCCAGATATACAAATTGTGATTTCAGATGGATTAAACCCCAGAGCCATTATGGATGAAGGGCATTTGTCGCCCTATTTAGAGGGTTTAAGCAGTTTGTTGTTAGAAAATAACTACACATTAAGTCAAAGAAATATTGTAATTACTAACGGTCGTGTGCGTGCGGGTTACGCCTGTGGAGAGTTGGTTTTTGGTGATCAGTTAAAAGAAATGCAACCTCATGGAATTATTCATATTATAGGTGAACGACCAGGTTCGGGGCATCATAATTTTTCTGCTTATTTAACGGTTTCAAATGCTACTAACTGGGGTGTTAAAGGTACCGTGGATCATAATATATCTCGTGTAATATCGGGTATTTCGGATACGGCTCTAACACCCCAAAAAGCTGTTGAAAATACTGTAAAAATTTTAAATGAATTATTTTTGAAGCAAATATAATTCGTTTAAAACACCAAATAAAATAGTGAAAAGAATCTTTAGGAATTCTGTTTTCTGATCTGCTTTTTAAACGTTGAGGTGAGCCAAGATTTCATACAGGATTAATAAGATTTATTTTTTAAACGCAGCAAGCATCTAAATATAAGAGGTTTGTATTCTGTTGTTTACTACTTTTATATACTGCTGTCTTTAAAAGAGTTCGTTAATTTTTTTAAATAAACCTAATCATTGTGTTTAGGGAATTATAGTAAATGTTAGTTTGTTTTTTTTATAACTCCAAAGATAAACTTGAGTTATTAAAGTTGTTTTTGTTGGTAATCAGTAAATTAGTGCTAACTTTAAAAACAAGTCTATTTTCCTCATTCTAAAAGTATCGAGAATCCGAATAGTTTAGAGTTTTACAGGACATAGTTGATTTTTTTAAAGTATGCAAGAAGCGTTTTTACATTATTTATGGCAGTTTAAAAAGTTTCAGCTTTTGGATTTGAAAACAACTCAGGAGCAGCTTATTACTGTTGTTAATTCGGGTCAGCATAATCTGCTTTCAGGACCAGATTTTTTTGCATCACAACTAAAAATCGATGATCAGCTTTGGGCTGGAAATGTAGAAATTCATGTGAAATCTAGTGATTGGTATGTGCATCATCATGAAAAAGATCCAGCGTACCAAAACGTAATACTCCATGTGGTTTGGGAGCATGATACGGATATTTTTAGAAAAGATAATTCAACAATTCCTACTTTAGAACTTAAAAATTATATTGATAAAAAGGTGCTTGATAATTATTATCAATTATTCAGCAAAAAGCAAACGTGGATTAATTGCGAAAATGACTTTAAAAGTACGCCTGATTTTTTATTTCAAAATTGGCTAGAGCGTTTGTATGTAGAGCGCTTGGAACAAAAAGCTATTACTATTTCAACCTTATTAAAGACCTCTAAAAATAATTGGGAAGCGGTTCTTTTTGTTATGTTGGCCAAAAATTTTGGGCTTAATATAAATGGTGATGCATTTTATAGTATGGCACAATCCCTAGATTTTTCTACAATAAGAAAACTTCAAAATAAACCCGAAGAATTGGAAGCGCTATTTTTAGGGCAAGCAGGATTGTTAAGTTCAGAGAGTCATGAGCCTTATGAGTTGCAATTAAATGTGCACTATCAGTATTTAAAAAATAAGTTTCAGCTCAAAAATAATCATATAATCCAGCCACAATTTTTTAAATTACGTCCACAAAATTTTCCAACAATCCGGTTATCACAATTGGTAAGTTTATATACTGAAAATGACAATTTGTTTTCCAAAGTAATAGCTTGTCAAAAATTGGAAGACATCTATGAAATTTTTAAAATAGGCTGTTCTAACTTTTGGCAAACACATTACACGTTTCAAACAACTTCAAAAGCATCTAAAAAAATGCTGACTAAAAGTTTTATTAATCTGGTCATTATAAATACGATTGTTCCTTTAAAATTTGCTTATGCTAAACAGCAAGGTCAGGATAAGGTTTTGGAACTGATGGACTTGTTAGCTAATATTCCAGCAGAAACAAACACGATAGTAAAAAAGTTTAATGATTTGAAGACTATGTCAAATTCAGCTAGCATATCCCAAGCTTTATTACAGCTAAAAACTAATTATTGCACACCAAATAAATGTTTGGAATGTGCTATTGGAAACCATCTATTAAGCAAATAAATTATTACCTTGCAGTATGAATATTTTTTACAATGCCTTACTTTATTTTCAAAAGCGTGGCTACTATGTTTGCCAACGTATTGCTGATCGTTTGGGTATTCGTGCTAAAGTAGTTCGTACATCATTTATGTATTTAACATTTGTAACATTAGGCTTTGGATTTGCACTATATTTATTCTTTGCCTTTTGGATGCGAATTAAAGATTTGTTGTTTACAAAACGCTCATCCGTTTTCGATTTATAGTTATGAGAAATTTTGTTTTAAGTATTTTTAGATCCAAGATTGTAACAGCAATAGGTTTATTGGTTTTATTGCTAATTATTGGTGTAATTGGATTTAAAATCATGTCCGATTATCGATGGATTGATGCGCTTTATATGACTGTAATTACGATAACTACAGTTGGTTTTGGTGAAGTAAGACCTTTAGATGATGCGTCAAAAATGTTTACCATTTTTCTAATTCTTACCAGTATTGTTATTGTAGGTTATGCTATTAGTGTTATTACGGAGTATATATTGAGTAAAAATAATTTTGAAGATTTAAAACAAAAGAAAATGCAAAAAAAGATTGATAATCTTTCAGGTCACATTATTATTTGTGGCTATGGCAGAAACGGTAAACAGGCTGCTAGTAAATTAATGGCCTACAAAAAACCTTTTGTGGTAATTGAACGAAATAAGGAGGTTATTGATAAGCATCAGAGTGAAATGGTACCATTTGTTCAAGGAAATGCAAATGAAGACGATATTCTTTTTCAAGCAGGAATTGATCGTGCTACAACACTAATTTCAGCATTGCCAAACGATGCAGATAATTTATTTGTGGTATTATCTGCGCGACAAATAAATAAAGAAATGACTATAATTAGTCGTGCATCCCAAGAAACATCTTACAATAAATTAAAATTAGCAGGTGCCAATAATGTTATTTTACCAGACAAAATTGGAGGAGACCACATGGCTTCTTTAGTCGTTGTTCCAGATTTAATTGAGTTTATAGATAACCTATCTATAGTCGGAAAATCTAATATTAATATTGAAGAGATTGCCGTAAGTAAATTCTATGATACTACAGAAATCCGTACCATTCGTGATTTAGATTTGCGTAAGAAAACAGGCTGTAATGTAATAGGTTATAAGGATGGACATGGTGAATATATAATTAATCCAGAAGCAGAACAACGACTGATGCCTAATTCTAAAGTTATTGTACTTGGAAGACCAGAACAGATTATGAAGCTTAATTCTGTTTACAATATCACCTAGTCATTTTTCTGTTTTTATTAACAGATGTTTTAAAAACTCAATTTTTTTTAGCATCTTGTCCTACTAATTAAAAAAAACTAACTAATAAATATTCTTATGAAGAAAATTCTTCTTTCAATTTTCACATTAATTATACCAATATTAACCTTTGCACAGGAGGCAACTAAAGGACTTGATGAGCAAATTAATGATGCTTTTATGCCAATTGCTACGTGGTGGGAAGGTTTAGTTTTAACAACAATTCCTATTGGTGGTTATAATATTCCTTTTGTTGTTTTACTGCTTGTAGGTGGTGCTACTTTTTTTACTATTTATTTCAGATTCCCAGCTGTCACCAAGTTTAGAACGGCTATAAACACGGTTAGAGGTCAGTATGTTGATATTGAAAAGCATGGCGTTGATAAATTGTATAACAATGATGAGGCTCTAGCTGTAGAAGATATTAAAGATACTATTCGTGATGAAAGTGCTCATGGTGAGGTGTCACATTTCCAGGCGCTTGCTACAGCCGTTTCGGGTACTGTAGGATTAGGAAATATTGCAGGTGTAGCTGTTGCTATTGGACTTGGTGGTCCAGGTGCAACATTTTGGATGGTAGTTTGCGGACTTATTGGTATGTCTACCAAGTTTGTAGAGTGTACATTAGGTGTGAAATATAGAGATGTTGGTGACGATGGAACCATTTATGGTGGTCCAATGTATTACTTATCTAAAGGACTTAAAGAAGTTGGATTTACCAAAATTGGAAAAGTTTTAGGTGTTGTATTTGCTGTTTTATGTGTTGGTGCCTCTTTTGGTGGTGGTAACGCTTTTCAGTCTAATCAAGCAGCTGTACAAATTAGTTCTATGTTAAATTTAGAAGGTGGATCTAATGGTGTTATAATAGGTGTAATTTTAGCAGTACTTGTTGGAATTGTAATCATTGGTGGTATTAAAAGAATTGCCAGTATTACTGAAAAAGTTGTTCCATTCATGGCTGGAATTTATATCGTGGCATCCTTAATTATAATTTTTGCAAACTTTAGTGATATAGGTATCGCTTTCAAATTAATTTTTGAAGGTGCTTTTACTCCTATGGCTGGACTAGGTGGTTTGGTTGGTGTTTTAATTGTTGGATTTCAACGTGCTGCTTTTTCTAACGAAGCCGGAGCAGGATCTGCCGCCATTGCACACTCTGCAGTAAGAACTAAATATCCAGCTTCTGAAGGTGTTGTTGCTTTATTAGAGCCTTTTATTGATACCGTAGTAATTTGTACCATGACAGCTTTAGTCATTATATTCTTTAACATTAACGGAGATGATGTACAATCAGTATTTAATTATTCAGCAGCTCATGGAAGTAGCGTTCTTTTAAATGAAACTGGCGCAGCTATTAACGGTGTGGATTTAACGTCTATGGCTTTTGATTCTGTAATTCCTCACTTCTCGTATGTACTTACAATTGCCATTGTATTATTTGCATTCTCTACTATGATTTCATGGTCTTATTACGGATTACAATCATGGAAATATCTTTTTGGAAAAGGAAAAGCTGCAGATATGGTATATAAAATATTATTCTTATTATTTGTAGTTATTGGAGCAGCAGCAACATTAGATGCGGTTATTAAATTCTCTGATGCTATGATTTTAGCTTTAGTATTCCCAAATATGATTGGTTTATTCTTTTTATTCCCTAAAGTTCGTGACGAAATGAAACGATACATGGGAGCCATTTCTATTAAGAAAGAAGCTATTGAAGAAGGTGCTGTAGATGTTACAGAACACATGTAGAACTTTAAAAAACATATTATGAAATCCCATTTCACGTTTACCAAAAAACAGCGAAATGGGATTTTTCTATTAATCGCCATAATGCTAGCATTGCAAGTAGGACTTTTTTTTTTCAATAAAAATCTACAAAGTGAAAGTGATAAAACTATTTTAAATAAGGAACTTCAACAAGAAATTGATTCTCTTAAAGTGGTTCAAATTGAAGATTCTAAATTCAAGATATTTCCTTATAATCCTAATTATATAACCGATTATAAAGGCTACACACTCGGAATGTCAAATGAAGAAATAGATAGACTTCATAGATTTAGAGCAACAAATAAGTGGATAAATTCGGCTTCAGAATTTCAACAAGTAACCAAAGTATCTGATTCACTTTTAGCTATTTTATCACCAAATTTTAAATTTCCGGAATGGGTTACTAACCCGAAGTCGAAATCTTTCAAATCAAATAATTTCAATAATAGCAAGCCAAAATCATTCGCCCAAAAAATAGATTTAAACACGGCAACAGCATCACAATTAAAACAGATTTATGGGATAGGCGAAAAATTATCTGATCGTATCGTGTCTTATCGAGAAAAAATAGGCGGTCAATTTATTGCAGATGTCGAACTGACACAAGTCTATGGTTTATCACCTGAAGTCATTGAAAGAATTCAAGAACAGTTTACTGTAAAAACACCTAAATCCATTTTGCGCTTTAATTTGAATACAGCAACTCGTGATGAATTAGTCACCATACAATTCATAGACTATGAGGTGGCACATAGCATAATAGAGCAACGAATTCTTCTAGATGGCTTCAAATCCTTAACCGATTTAACGAAAGTTAAGGACTTCCCTGTTAATAAAATTGAGATAATTACGTTATATTTGACACTCGAATAATTATACAAAAAACCAAAATTTATGAATACTATGTACTTCACCGAAGAGCATAACTTGTTTAGACAAAGTTTAAAAGATTTTCTACAGAAAGAAGTAGTTCCACATATTGAAAAATGGGAGAAAGACGGAACTGTTGAACGTTTTATTTGGAAAAAATTTGGAGACATGGGCTTTTTTGGTGTCAATTATCCAGAAGCTTATGGCGGACTTGATTTAGATTTATTTTATACCATTATTTTTCTTGAAGAATTACAAAAAGTTAATTCTGGAGGTTTTGCTGCCAATATGTGGGCACATGCTTATTTAGCCATGACGCACGTAAATGCAGAAGGAAGTGACGCCATTAAAGAAAAATAT
>DIAL01000074.1:0-766 GCA_002414705.1 Flavobacteriaceae bacterium UBA5079 | reverse complement strand
CCATTAAAGAAAAATATTTAACAGCAAGTATTTCTGGTGATATGATTGGCTGCCTTTGTGTAACCGAACCTTTTGGTGGTAGTGATGTAGCTGGTATGCGCACAACAGCTGAAAAGAAAGGTGATACCTATGTACTTAATGGTTCCAAAACGTTTATTACTAACGGTGTTTATAGCGACTATTTAGTGGTAGCTGCTAAAACAAATCCAGAGTTAGGAAATAAAGGTATTAGTATGTTTATCATGGATAGAGATACACCAGGTATTTCTGCTACTAAATTAGATAAATTGGGGTGGAGAGCAAGTGATACAGCGGAAATTGCTTTTGATAACGTGACCATTCCAGCTAAAAATTTAATGGGAGAAGAAAACAAAGGATTCCCTTACATTATGCAGCACTTTGCGTTTGAACGTTTAATAATGGGTGTAAATGCACATGCACGAGCAGAATTTGCCTTGGATTATGCCAAGCAATATATGAGTGAGCGTTTCGCTTTCGGACAAAGTATTAATAAATTTCAAGCCTTAAGACACTCGTATTCTGATGCGTATTCTCACATGATAGTTTGTAAAGAGTTTAATTATTCTATTGCATATCGTATGAATAAAGGTGAATATGTAGTAAAAGAAGCTACCGTTTCTAAATTACAATCTACTAAAATGGCCGATGAGGTAATATACCAATGTCTTCAGTTTTTAGGCGGTTATGGCTATATGGAGGAATATCCTATGGCGCGTTTATTGCGAGATAGTAGATTAGGACCAAT
>DIAL01000120.1:1007-5346 GCA_002414705.1 Flavobacteriaceae bacterium UBA5079 | reverse complement strand
ATGACACACGAATCATTTAAATCATTATACCAACGTGCTGCCGATCGAAAAGGTGGCAAGTTGGCACTTGAGCTATTGCTAGGTAAAAGAATATTGGGTAAAAAATTACTTGATGATAACGCCGCAGAGCAAAGTATTGCGCAACTCACTGATGACAGAGTTTTAGCTGCTTTTACTAAACAGATCTTCAAATCAGGTTTTGTTTGGCGAGTCGTTGAGAATAAATGGCCAGACTTTGAAGAGCATTTTTTTAACTTTAGCATCGAAAAAATGCTCATGATGCCAGAAGAAATGTTGGAGCGAAAAGCAGCAGATCCTAAAATCATTCGTAATTATAATAAAGTAAAGACGATTAAAGCTAATGCTCAGATGATTTTTGATGTCACATTAGACAAAAAAATTAGCTTTTCTCAGTTTATTCATGACTGGCCAAGTGAAGATATCATTGGCTTATGGTCTTACTTGAAAAAGCATGGCCAACGCTTAGGTGGCAATACTGGCCCATACGCGCTTAGATTATTAGGCAAGGATACTTTTATTTTAAGCAGTGATGTTGAAGCGTACTTAAGAGCACAGCAAATCATTGACGGTGGTTTACAAAGTAAAAAAAGCTTAACTGCGATACAAGCATATTTTAACAAATTGCAAAGTGAAAGTGGCTATAGCTTAACGCAGCTGAGTCGATTAATCGCTTTCGCTAGCGGTGATAATTATGTGCAGGTAAGTTAAAGGAAATACGTCTACATTTATCTTACACTGCTAAATTATCTTCTGTGTATGTACTTATAAATATACCTGCACTGATGATTATCAAAATAAATAGTTTCTATTTAGAGTTAATTGATGGAGTAAAACATACTCATCCATTTAACTCTCATCATAAGTTCAGAAAAATACTGTATTCAAATTAAATCTACTTATTGCATAATTGCAATAAAATTGATTACCGTTCTATCCCCCATGTTAATTCAGTTCACTTATAGATAAATACTCAAATAATAGTAATACACAATAAAATTCAGTGAATAAAATTTTATTAAACACTTTTTTGCTTTTTACAAAATATAATCAATAATTAGTGGATTACTCACCCCATTATTGAAATATAAGCATTTTCTGAAGAAAATTACACACATAAGCTTAATATTAACTCTATATTTTCATTTTATATAAGACCGATATATGAAAAAAATAACTCAACTTATTCAAATAGCTAAATATATATATTTTCTCTCAGGGCCTAATCCTTTAAAAATATACAACAACTTGACCAGTTTTTTACTTTACTATAACAAAAGAAAGTTTTCACCTGAGGAAATACTGCTATACAACATGTTATCTAAGGAGAACATTTGTAAGTACAAAGGAAATATTTATAGTAATGAGGAATACCTTACTTTACAAAAACAGTTAAATCCTGCGTCGTTTGTTCAAATGACTGAGTCTAAAAAGTACTTCTATGACTTATGTGAAGATAAAGGTATTCCAACACCAAAAACACTTTTTCATATAAAAAAAATAAGTTTATCCAATCCAAAAGAACAAATAGAAAGTAGTATCAAAAATTACCTAAACTCATCGCCTGACGGTGAGTTTATTGTTAAACCATCTTCAGGAACTCAGGGTAACGGAATATTTTTTTATTCCAAAAGAGCTAATGAATTCAAAATAACTAGTGAATGTGCATTAGATTTGCATGACTTCACTAATCACCTAAGTTCTCTATGCTCTGCTGACGACTATTTAATTCAAGAAAAAGTAGTTAATCATGTAGATATTGACTCTTTTGCACCATCAGACGCATTACAAACCTTAAGAATATACTCTCTCATTATCGATGAAGACTGTTTTATTCTTTTCTGTCTATTTAAACAAGCAGGCCATGGCCAATTAGTTGATAATTTTAACAAGGGTCAAAACAAATCGACCTTATGGGTTGTCGACTCAGAAACAGGACAGCTGGGTCAAGGTTATCAAATAAATGAAAATGGTTATGGATACAAGGAGGCGTTAAGTTTCAAAGAAAATATTTGTTTGCCATTTTGGCCAGAATCAATCGAGCTAGTCAGAAGAACGTCCAAAAAATTCCTCCCCCTTAGAACTGTTGGCTGGGATGTTGCTATAACAAATAAAGGACCAATAATAATAGAAGGAAATTGCTTTTTTGATCCCGCTAGTTCAATTGCACACTACGATCGGGAAAATATCTATCGACAACTAAAAAAGCAAGTTGATACGCATGTTTAAAATAAAAGATTTAGTAAAAAACTTATTACCCAATTATGAACTATATAGGGTATATAAAATTTCACTAAAAAAACAACAATCTCCTCCCCCTAAAGGCTTTAATTTCATTAACCTTAAATTAGATGATTATTCGCGTCACGCTTTGTACAATGTAACCGCTAAATACAACAACTCCGAGAGTTATGGTTTTGGTTTACTTATTGGTAATAAATTAGTTGCCGTACAGTGGTATTGGTTTGGCGAACGCAGTAATGAGTTAGACTGGTGGCCCATCTCTGATGACTCTATTATGTCTATGCATATACAGGTGGAGACTTGTTACCAAGGCAGAGGGTTATCTACAGTATTAAAAGGTCTCGCCCTTAATGAATTATTGACTGCTGGTTTTCATAATGTTTATAGCCGTGTTTGGCATAATCATTACGCTTCTATTGCTATGAACAAAAGATTAGGAGCTACACAAGAAGGTTGGCAAGGTACTATCGGAAGTAAATCCTTTAAATTAAAAGCATTGTAGGATGTGATTTAGTCGATGTACCAAAATCTAAATATACCAATAACATTACCTTTATGAAGCCAGCACATGCTTACTTCGTTTGGTTTAATTAATATTATTTATTGCTTTCTAATTAGCTTTTTAATTTTTGTACGTAAATTAAATTTATCTAACATTTTACCCAGAAATGCTGAAAATAAATCAAATATTATTTGCATCTTTAATAGAGAGTAATTATAGACTGAGCCCTCTAAAATTAAGCAATTACAGCATATTTTCTTATCTGTTGAAAAAAACACCTTATGCTGTCCATTTCCTTCGGTAAAGTTAAAAAATTTGGCTTTAGGTTTTTCATCGAAAATGTGCTGAAAGACCTTAAATTGCAATACAGTTCCTGGGGAGAATGCTGAAAAATCAGGAAGATAACCTAAGTAAGTATAAAGATACTGCTCTTCATTAACTGGTGTGTATAAATAAGCACATGGTTTTTCATCTTTAAATAAAATTCCACCTAGAAAAAGTCCCTTCCTAGCTAACTCAAGCATTTCATTCCTATAACCTTCATTACTTGGTATTGATGAATCAAATAAACTATTTTGGTATGTATACTTTCCAACACAGCATGCAAAAGAATGAAATTCTGCGACTTCTTCTACCTTACTATATAATTTGTGAGTAAAACCGGCTTCTTCAGCCTTACGAACTTTTCTTTTCAACGTTGAACGTGATTTGGACGAAAACTTAAGTAAATACTCATCAAAATTATTGTAATCACTAAGCTTTATAAAATAATTATTATAAAGAGAGCGAATATAATATAACTTACCCTTTTTCAAAGTTACTTTATTGTCCACTATATCGCTATCAACATTTAAATTAGGATAAAATTGCGGTAGCGCCTCATTAGCTTCAGGTAAGGTCATTAATGGCTCTGATTCAAAAACATTACATTTAACAACACTTGCTATTGGGATTTTCTTAGTAAAAAAAACAAAATCTCCGATTTGAAAATTAACAGTGTATATTGTCATTGTTTAATAAATCCAAACCTTATCATTCATTTGGTTTTCCAGTATTGTCCATAACCCTGACAATACTGAGGTATTTATATCTTGAATATTTTTACTTTTTTTTAAAGAACTTTTATTTATATTAATTAAATTGTTAAATGTTTCAAATTCAAATCCTTCATTACTATTCACAAAGGAACAAAGGTTATCCAATCTATTTACATTAACCTGATTCGATTTTACCTTAGTTGCTTTTGAGTTATTTTTAATGAATTCATGGATATGAGTTAATATAACAACATACTCTATCCCTTTCGATTTACATTGATGTAATACCTCTTTCATTTCTCTTGAAGAAGTGCCCGTAATAGTTAGCGCTTTATGCCTGCACCCCATACTTTGAAAAGATGTAACTGGCATTTCGATAATATTATTTATTAAAGCCCCCCTATTCTCTACATTAAGTAACTCTTCTTTTGGTTTAAATATTGGCAACCCAATACTACTAGCTAAAGTAAACCCTGTTTTTTCTAACGCTTCATATAAAGATGGACATGCCTGAAAGTTTCCGGCGCGAAATGCAATA
>DIAL01000120.1:326-874 GCA_002414705.1 Flavobacteriaceae bacterium UBA5079 | reverse complement strand
TGCTGAAAAACGTCGATACATTCACTTAAGACAACTTCAATCTCAGCGGAAGGTAAATCAAAAAAGTTATCTTTAAGCTGTTTATTTATAACTTTATCTCTCCAGTCTGAACACTTGAATTCTTGCCAAACTGGATGAGCATGCAGCTGAACATCATGATCATCCTTTAATATTCGGTTCACATTACTTTTCATAACGTCAACACCAAAAAAATGTGAATTTAACGCTTCAGTGAAAAAAGTAGCCTGTACTTGGTATTTCTTAAATAACTTGAGTACTTCTTCAAAGCCAATATCTCTATTAGCAACGGGTGAGAAAAGAGCTGTCGATGATGGGGAATACTCTGCAGGATTAGCAAAAGCATAATTGATTGTAAACTCAGCATCTACAGAAATTAAAATTTTCACAGCTTCCCCTGTTATTTCTGTCAGCATAAGATACTTTTTGACTATCCAATCCAACTAAACCTAAAGTAAATGTCCCGATAGTATTAGGTATAACTTAAGATTCGACTTTTTGTATAACTAAGACCTCATATAACTCAAGCT
>DIAL01000120.1:0-179 GCA_002414705.1 Flavobacteriaceae bacterium UBA5079 | reverse complement strand
TTATGGTAATCAGAGATGATGGCTCAAAAAGTTAAAAAAGCTTAACTGTTATACAAGTGAATTTTAATAAATTATAAAGTGATGTGGTTTTGCTAGTAGTGATAATGATATTTAGGTTAAGGGATAAATTATAAACATTAGAGACAATGCCAAAAGAAAAGATTAACATATTACAAATC
>DIAL01000152.1:39058-39548 GCA_002414705.1 Flavobacteriaceae bacterium UBA5079 | reverse complement strand
GAAATTCCAATTAAAAAAGGAATCTGGTGCTTGCGGCTCTAAAGTTTCTATAAGATAGCGCATGCCATCTTGATTAGTGGAAATATAATAATCACCTTTTCTAAATAGGACCTTATTTTCAAAAGCAGTAATGGATGTTTTATAATGCTGATAATGTCCTTCATACGGACTTTTTCGCGTTTCAAAATCGGCTATTTTATAGGATTCTACATTCAGAATCGTATCCGATTCAAACCGATTCATTTGTACACCATTTAGTTTTAATAAATCGATAACCCTATGCCAACCTTGTGGAATTACGTATGCTTTTGGCACTGATACTTCTACTGTTGACTTAAAGTAATTTTGATAGGAGACTGTTTTTTCAAACGGTTGATTTCTATCATATTTTAAACGTTGTTCCCCAGTCACTTCACTAGTTATGATTTCTCCTTCAAAACCTTTAAAATTTAAAGTGGTTGATTTGGTGGTATCTACTTCCCAATCCAAA
>DIAL01000152.1:37697-38932 GCA_002414705.1 Flavobacteriaceae bacterium UBA5079 | reverse complement strand
TGGTATCTACTTCCCAATCCAAAGGATAAGTTTTCTGATTTCTGTACATTTCAAAAGCGGCTTGGCGTAATTCTGAAATACGTTCACCTTCTTTTTCGGTGATGTCAATCATACTTCGCATGAGTTGATACGTCCCTTCTACTCTTGGCTTGTATGGTTTTAGCATGTGTGTTTCTACCATCATTCCAACAACATTCCATAGCGTTGTGTATCCTGTTGAATACCTTGGATAGTCCATAAATTGACTGAAACCAATTTCAGGAACTTGGTTAAATACATTGACGTATGGTGTAATATCCCAATCTTTTTTCTGCAAATCTGCTTCTAGTGACGGCATAATAACATCTTGCAAATAGTTACCCAATTTGCCACCCAACTTATTATGTTGTGTAAATAAATGTGTTAATACATATTGATAATCGGCTCCATTACTCACGTGGTTATCTATAAACACATCAGGTTTTACTAAATGGAAAATCTGCGCAAAAGTTTTCGCATTTTCCGTATCACTTTTAATAAAATCACGATTCAAATCAAAATTTTGGGCATTACCACGAAAACCATAGGCTTTTGGACCATTTTGATTGGCACGCGTCCCTGTATTTCTATTCAAACTTCCACCAACATTATAAATTGGAATGGTAACCAAAACTGTGTTTTTAGGTGAAGGAACTTTCCCTTGAGCCATATCGCGAAACAACATCATTGTCGCATCAATTCCATCACTCTCTCCTGGATGAATGCCGTTATTGATTAGTAGAATGAGTTTGTTTTTCCGAATGGTTTCAAAATTAAATTCAGCATCTTTATTAAACGTCACAATATGCAAAGGCTCGCCAGAATCGGTTTTCCCAATGGCTTGCAATTGGATTTCTGGAAATGTATTTGCCAAATCCGTATAAAACTGAATTGTCTGTTGGTAAGTGGCTGTTTCAGTACCTTGACTGGTTTCAAAAACGGTAATAAAATCAGTTTGTTTATTTTGAGCTTGTAAAAAATTGAAAGCTAAATAGATAGCTAATAAAAGACCAAATCGCTTCATATTGATTATTTTAAACAGTAAACTTAAACAATTTATCACAATATAATCTTGTAAGTGTTTATATTAACTGTATTTTTGCACCCTCAAAAAAAAGAACGATGACTCAATTTTTTCAGAAATTCACAAGCAATCCTAAAAATGATATTTTAAGTGGAATTACCGTATCATTAGCTATGATTCCAGAGGTGGTTGC
>DIAL01000152.1:35316-37557 GCA_002414705.1 Flavobacteriaceae bacterium UBA5079 | reverse complement strand
TGATTCCAGAGGTGGTTGCGTTTGCCTTTGTTGCACAAATTGATCCCTTGATGGCACTTTCTGGAGCCTTTATAATAGGACTAATTGCCGCTATTTTTGGAGGAAGACCGGGTCTTATTTCTGGTGCTGCTGGTGCAGTTGCTGTTATTTTTGTAACAATGATTTCTGATGGACATACTAAAGGTATGCTTTTTGATCAGCCTATTGAAAACATGGGTTTTTTCTATTTAATGGCATGTGTTATTTTAATGGGATTCATTCAAATTCTAGCCGGTGTTTTTAAATTAGGCCGCTTTGTTCGACTTATTCCGCATCCCGTAATGCTTGGGTTTGTAAATGGTTTGGCTATTGTAATTTTTTGGGCTCAAGTAAAAATGTTTTCCCACAAATCTTTACAGATATCTGCCGATGGAGTAAAAGAATATGTGAGTACTTTTATGCACGGCTCGGAACTATATCTAATGCTAGGTTTAGTTCTTTTAACTATGGGGATTATTTGGGGCTTACCCAAAATTACAAAAAAAATACCTGCAGCATTAACAGCTATTTTAATTACAACATTAATTTCTATTGGATTTAATTTAGATGTATCTACTGTTGGCTCCTATATTATAGAAGGTGGAGGAACTGGACTAAAAGGAGAATTTCCAACACCAAATTTAGAGCTTTGGCAAAACTTACCTATAAATTTAGACACCCTCAATTTTATTTTACCATATGCTTTTTTAGCTGCTTCTGTGGGATTAATAGAATCGTTAATGACAATGAATTTAGTGGACGAATTAACGGACACACGTGGAAATGGAGACAAAGAGTGTATTGCACAAGGAGCAGGCAATATTATGTCTGGTCTGTTTGGCGGAACAGGCGGTTGCGGCATGATTGGACAAACGGTTATAAACATTAATGCTGGTGGACGCGGACGTTTATCTGGTATTATTATGGCTGTAACACTATTAACATTTATACTTTTCACAGATAAACTTATTGAGCAGGTTCCAATTGCAGCTTTAATTGGTGTCATGTTTATTATGGTTATAGAAACATTTGCTTGGTCTAGTTTCCGCATTATTAAAAAAATTCCAAAATCTGATGCTTTTGTTTTAATAATCGTTTCTGCAGTAACCGTTATTTTCGATTTAGCAATTGCTGTGTTTGTTGGTGTTATAATTTCAGCGCTATCTTTTGCTTGGGAAAACGCTAAACGAATTCGCGCACGTAAACGCTTACGTGAAGACGGCACAAAAGTTTATGAAATTTGGGGACCATTATTCTTTGGAAGTATTACGGCCTTTAACGAAAAATTTGACGCAAAAAATGACCCAGAGAATGTTGAAATTGATTTTGTTGAATCGCGTATTAGTGATCATTCTGCATTAGAAGCCATTTTTAATTTAGTTCAGAAATATGAAGCTGAAGGAAAGTCCATAAAATTAAAGCATTTAAGCGAAGATTGTAAATTGCTATTATATAAGGCTAGCCCTAAATTCCATGAAGTAATTGTAGAAGCTGTTGATGACCCACGTTATCATTTAGCAGCAAATCCAGAAGAGTTTCCAAAGCCACTTTCTGAATACAAATTTAAATAGTTATTTAACCCGAACACTAATAGGGACTAATTTGGTATAATCGCCATGATTGCGAATCACATCACGAACTATAGATGAAGATATATAAGATGTATTTGCTGCTGTTAGTAAAAACACCGTTTCAATTGGTGCTAAATCACGATTGGTATGTGCTATAGCTTTTTCAAATTCAAAATCAGCTGGATTACGTAAACCACGAAGTATAAAATCGACCTTGTTTTTCTGACAAAAATCGACAGTTAGTCCTTCATACGAAACCACTTTTACTTTGGGTTCGCCTGCAAAAGATTCTTCAATAAAACGCATACGCTCCTCCAAAGTAAACATGTATTTTTTTTCAGCATTGACACCAATAGCCACAATAACTTCATCAAACAGGTTTATAGCACGTTTGATAATATCGTAATGTCCTAACGTAATTGGATCAAAAGATCCTGGAAATACAGCTTTTTTCATTGAAAATTCATTTTCATTCCCTAGAAACTAGGAATCTCATTTAAGTATTAAAGATAGGCAATAATAAAATATTACGATTATTAGTTACTTCAAAACCGATTCAATCGCATTATGAAATAATTGTTCCAAAGAAATTCCGGCAGCTTCAGCCTGTTGTGGCAAAATACTCGCTTTTGTTAAACCTGGAACGGTATTC
>DIAL01000152.1:31707-35229 GCA_002414705.1 Flavobacteriaceae bacterium UBA5079 | reverse complement strand
GCTGGAGAAGCCAGTCATTTTTAAAATTTCGTAAACTTTTTTGGCTAAAACACGTACTTTTTCAGCATCAGATTCAGAGATACGCGCTGGTGTAATTTCTTGAGATTGTCCAAGATATTTCGCTTTATAATCAAAAAAATCATTCTCACTTACAATTTCAGTGATTGGTAACACTTTGGTTTCACCTTGAAAGGAAATAACACCAACGGAAACTTCAGTCCCATCTAGATAGGATTCTATAATGACTTCGTCATCTTCTTTATAAGCGACTTCTAACGCTTTTTTAAAATCTTCCTTTTTATAAACTTTAGAAATTCCAAAGCTACTTCCAGCACGATTCGCTTTTACAAAACACGGCAAACCAACTTTTTTAATGATGGCTTCTTCATCCACCTGATCACCTAGGTTAATATAATAACTTTCGGCCGTTTTAATTCCGTAAGGTTTTAATACACTTAAACAATCGCGTTTATTAAACGTTAAAGCTGCTTGGTACATACCACAACTGGTATGCGGAATTTTCAACAACTCTAAATAGGCTTGCATTATACCATCTTCGCCAGGAGAACCGTGAATGGCATTAAAAACACAGTCGAAAGTCATTTTTTTATTATCAATAGTTACAGAAAAGTCATTTTTATCAATTGGAAACTCCTTATTTTCAGCAGAAACAAAAACCCACTTATCTTCAAAAATATGAATACGATATGGATTATAAACATCTAAACTTTTCAAAGTTTCATAAACAACGTTTCCGCTTTTTAGGGAAATTTCGTACTCACTAGAGTAACCACCCATTATTATGGCAATATTCTTTTTCATATTTATTTTCCACAGAAGTGGAAATCGATTTTATTAATGGTAATTTTAAAGTCTAAAACTAACAATAAAACGTATCTATTATTAGTTAAGCTAAAATATCACTAATAAATCAAAACTAAAAACAGTTCTGTTTTTATATATTTGCCCCATAAATTCGTTTCTATGAGTCTTATAAAATTTCTGACTAGTAAAACATTCGTTAAACAAATTATTCTGGCCATTATTGGTTTGGTTATTTTTTGTTTTATTTTATTGAAATGGTTAAATATTACCACAAATCATGGTGAATTTGAAACCGTTCCAGACTTAAAAGGAAAATCCATAGGAGTCGCAAATTTGGAATTAAATGAAAATAATTTAAAATTAGAAGTTTTAGATTCTTCAAACTTTAATCCTGATTATCCTAAATTTTCAGTGATTGATCAAGATCCTATTGCTGGTGAAAAAGTAAAGGATGGTCGAAAAATATACGTAACATTAAACCCTTCAGGTTTCCGAAAGGTGAAAATCCCGAATTTAAAAGAAAAAACATTCCGTCAAGCCAAACCAACTATAGAAGCGCTTGGTTTTAACATTGGAGCTATAACATTTACCGATTATTTAGGTGAAAATGAAGTTGTGAAGTTGATGTATAAAGGAAAAGAGATAAAAGAAGGCGATGAATTGCCTAAAACATCTAAAATCGATTTGGTTTTAGGTAACGGAAACAGACCAGGTTCAAACTAATTATGGCAGACTACACTCCAGAAAACCAAAGCGAAGAAGACGATTTATACGAACACTACGCTTTTACTGCCGAAAAAGGGCAAACACCACTTCGGATTGATAAATATTTAATGAATTTTATAGAAAACGCCACGCGTAATAAAATTCAAGCAGCTGCCAAAAACGGCAATATTTATGTAAACGATGAACAAGTAAAATCCAACTACAAGGTAAAACCACATGATAAAATACGTGTGCTTTTTGAGCATCCACCTTATGAGTATTTACTAACGCCAGAAAACATCCCCTTAAATATTGTTTATGAGGATGATGACTTATTGGTTGTTAATAAAGAACCAGGCATGGTGGTGCATCCAGGACATGGCAACTATTCTGGTACCTTGATAAATGCGTTAATTTATCATTTTGAAAACTTACCAAATAACTCTAGTAATCGTCCAGGATTGGTGCATAGAATTGACAAAGATACCAGTGGTTTATTAGTCATTGCCAAGAATGAAGAGTCCATGGCGCATTTATCCAAACAGTTTTTTGATAAAACTAGCGAGCGCGAATATGTGGCTATTGCTTGGGGAAATATGGATGAAGATGAAGGCACAATAGAAGGAAACATTGGTCGACATCCAAAAAACCGTTTACAAAACACCGTTTATTTTGGTGATGATGAAGACAAAGGAAAACCAGCCGTAACACACTACAAAGTTATAGAACGCTTAGGTTATGTAACGTTAGTTTCTTGCAAACTGGAAACTGGACGTACGCACCAAATCCGCGTACACATGAAACATATTGGTCATACACTATTTAATGATGAACGTTATGGTGGCGAGCGTATTTTGAAAGGAACCACGTTTACTAAATACCGTCAGTTTGTAGATAACTGTTTTAAAATTTTACCACGACAAGCATTGCATGCTAAATCGTTAGGTTTTGTGCATCCCAAAACAGGTGAAATGATGCGTTTTGATTCGGAAATCCCACAAGATATGCAAGATTGCATTGAAAAATGGCGAAATTATTCCAAGCATCAAGATTCAGAATAAATTTCCTCTATAGTTTTATAAAAAAGAATAAAATTAGAGATTGATTTTATGCCAAGTGAATTGTAACTTTGAGAAACTCAAAAAAGTTATGAACCTTTAAATCGATTCCTAATTTTAGGACTTTTATATACTTATGAAACTTGTTTTATCTCCAGCCAAATCATTAGACTACGATAGTAAATTACCAACTACCAAAACTACAGAATCCGAATTCTTGAAAGAATCTGAACGTTTAAATGGCATATTGAAAAAGAAATCGGCTAAAAGTTTATCGAAGCTAATGAGCATTTCAGATACTCTAGGACAATTAAATTACGAACGAAATCAAGAATGGGAATTACCGTTTAATAAAGATTCTGCCAGACAAGCTATTTATGCTTTTAATGGTGATGTGTATCGTGGATTGGATGCATACACCATTCCGAATGATAAAGTTGACAGGCTTCAAGATACCGTTAGAATATTGTCTGGATTATATGGTGTTTTAAAACCTTTGGATTTAATCATGCCATACCGATTAGAAATGGGCACTAAAATGTCTGTTGGAAAAAATAAAAACCTATATGAATTCTGGAAAAAGAAAGTTACGCAATCCCTAAATGACGAATTAGAAGATGATGAACTTTTCTTAAATTTAGCTAGTAATGAATATTTTAAAGCCATAGACACCAAAACTTTAAAAGTTCCAATAATTGATGTGGATTTTAAAGAGCTAAAAGGAGATCAATACAAAACCATTGGCATATTTGCCAAATTAGCCAGAGGATTAATGACACGATATATTATTGACCAAAACGCTAAAACGCTGGATAACATTAGAGCATTCAACTTGGAAGGCTATGGATTAAGTGATGAATTATCAAGTAAAAATAAGCTTGTTTTTACTCGTTAAACAGAGTTTAAACTCACTATGGTTTCACCTTTTTACTGA
>DIAL01000152.1:31046-31587 GCA_002414705.1 Flavobacteriaceae bacterium UBA5079 | reverse complement strand
TTATTTTTTCTTCTGGACGTACTTGTTTTTTAATTCGTGGTCGTCTTACGCCATAGGAACCTCGATTAATTTTTCCGCGTTTTGTTTTTTTATCACCTTTTCCCATAACTTGTTTCTGTTTAAAAGTTAAATTATAAATTACAAAAAATTAATCAGCCTAAAAAGCAAACATGACATTCTTTCATAAACATCCCTATAAACCTTTTATTCAAAAAGACACCACTAAACTAATTATTGGCACCTTACCACCTCCACGTTTTTCTATAGGCGATTTGCTAGAAAAAGATGTTGATTTCTGTTATGGCAGTTATTACAATAGTTTGTGGTTGTATATTGATGAAATTCACAATCTAAATTTACGCTATGACAATTCAGAAAAAGCAGTTTTGGAACGCAAGCAATTTTTAATTCAACATAAAATAGGCATTTGTGATATTGTAGAACGTGCCGAACGCGAAAAAATTGATGCATCAGATTTGGGAATGAATAACATTATACTTCGTGACATATTGGGTTATTTAGAAGAATATCCAAAAATAGA
>DIAL01000152.1:22591-30962 GCA_002414705.1 Flavobacteriaceae bacterium UBA5079 | reverse complement strand
TTAGAAGAATATCCAAAAATAGACACCTTATTATTTACAGGTGGAAATAGTAAAAATGGGCCTGAATATTTTTTCAGAAAGCATTTAAAAACGTATAATTTAAAGCTGGAAGTTGTTAGTAATGAGGTACCGAGAATTCATCAATTTAGCATGAATTCAGAAACTACGCAACGTCCTATTAAAACAGTTTCATTAACTTCTGGTTCTGGCGCAGCTAATATTTCTATAAGTAGATTGCCTCTTTACAAACAACTAAAAGCAAGCAACCCAAATTTTAATACATTCGATTTTCGGCTGATGCAATACCGTGAATATCTATAGAAAAATTAATTTATTTCATTGATTATATTGTAATTATTAGAATTTTAGCGATTTTCTATTATTCTGTAATGAAAAAATATTATTTTNNGCTTGGATTGATTTATCAGATTATATGCCACAGATTTTTCATGAGATGGAAACATATATTTCTATAAATGATTTAGAATGTCTTGAGATGTCTGACCTTAGGAGGCTGTAATGAAAAAATATTATTTTAGAAGTCTATAAATAAAATTCAATGAGAAATTACTTATTACTACTCTTCACTTTTCTACTTATTGTTTCATGTACAAGTGATGAAACTACCATAACTGTCCAACAGTGTGCTAAACCAACTAATTTAAATACTAACGCTATAACTTTTGAAAGTGCTGAAATAATATGGTCTGATGCCAATGGAGCAAATTCATTTACCATAGAATATGGATTATCTGGTTTTATGTTGGGTTCTGGCACATCTATAGATCGTACAGAATCATCGGTTATGCTTTCTAATCTTTCGGCTAATACAAGTTATGATGTTTACATTAAAATAGCTTGTGGTAATAACAATTCCAGTATGTATTCAGATGTTTTAAATTTCACAACATCTGCTCCTCTAGTAATACCTCAACTGCTTCCAAATCTTTCCGATTTAAATTTATTTGCTGGAAACTTAAACGATTTAACACCAAGTACGCGAGCTTTTGAATACAACTTAAACACGCCTTTATTTACGGATTACGCACACAAACAACGTTTAATTGCATTGCCTCCAGGTACCAGCATGGATTATGTAGATAACGGATTTCCTGACTTCCCGGACAATACAGTCATATCCAAAACATTTTACTACTATAATGATGAACGCAATGAGTCTTTAGGAAAAACCATAATTGAAACACGCATTTTAATTAAAATTAATGGCATATGGGAATTAGGAAATTACAAGTGGAATGCTAGCCAAACAGATGCTGTTTTAGATGATTTAGCACATACGGTTCCAGTTACTTTTGTTAACAGTAGTGGAACAACAAACACGATAAATTATGGAATTCCATCCATGCAGGATTGTGTTAATTGCCATAATAATGATAATGTTATTACTCCAATAGGCCCAAAATTAAGGACAATGAATTTCAATAATCAGCTTCAAGATTTTATTAGCTCTGGTTATTTATCAAACCTTTCAGATCCAACAAGCGTTACAACCTTACCAAATTGGGAAGACACAAGTTATACGGTTGAAGAACGTTCACGCGCTTACTTTGATGTTAATTGTGCCCATTGCCATTCAGATGGTGGTTACTGTCAATTTCAATCGCAATTGCGCTTAACGTATGAAACTCCTTTTGCAGAATCTATGATTTTGGAACGTAGAGGTAGTATTGATAACCGTATGCGCGATTATAACCCAGGGATTAGCATGCCATTAATTGGCACAAGCATTGTTCATGATGAAGGTTACACCTTAATTCGTCAATATTTAAACTCGCTTTAAAAAGTAAAAATAAAGGCACTAAAAAACCCAGTAATAGTGATATTACTGGGTTTTTTATTGACTAATTTAAACTAATATAAAAACTAACTTTTTATTTATTTGGATTAAAACCTGTTGGTAAATAATCTTGAGTATTGAAATTAAACTGAACGTCTTCATCAATTTCAATTAATGAAACCTTGCTCCAATTAATATCATCCTTACCTTTTAAAGGGTTAAAATCTTTTGGTAAATAAATCTTGGTGTCTAAATCAACATTTTCAGGTATTTCTATAAGCGGAATATCTTTCCAATTAATATCATCTTTACCTGCTAACGGGTTGAAATTTTCTGGCAAATATTGATTCACATTAAAACCTAAATCAATTGTTTCCTCCAACTCAATGATGTGAATATCCTCAACACTAACAACAGCTTCATCCATAGAAGATTTATTTGTTTTTCCGTGTGGATTATTTAAATAATTATCAGTTACAAAATTGCTAGCCACGGCTGTACTTGCAGCAAGTAATAATCCGCTTACGACTAATAAATGTTTCATTTTATGTTTGTGTTTTAAATTTAATAATAAGACTGACAAACAATTAAAACGTTTCATTTGTTTAGAAATATTTAACAGTAACAACCTGAATTTAAGAACATTTAACAATTTAAGTCTCAAAAAATTGAATGAAATAGTTACAGATAAAAAAATTATGAATCTAAATATTTTTGATGTTTTATGTTTTTAGAAAAAATATTCACACCTTAATACTAAAATATATCAGTTTCGTAATTAAAAATATCACCCATTAAACCTTTTCAACAATTCAACGTCTTAATATCACGAACATTAATATTTATATATCATGAAAAAACTATTTTTAATTGCTTTAGCGTTAGTAACTATTCAAATGTCTGCTCAAGACAGAAAAAAAATGCATAAAAAAGGAGATCGGGCCGAACAGATGCAATCTTACACACCTGAAGAAATGGCTGAATTACAAACAAAAAAGCTAACTTTAGAATTGGACTTAACAGAAGCACAACAAAAACAAATTATGGATTTGAACGTTGAAAATGCTAAAGAACGCAAAGCCATGATGGAAAAGCGCCAAGAGAGACAGAAAGACAAGGAAGAAAAAGCGGTTTCTAAAGACGACAAGCTTAAAATGAAAAATGATATGCTTGATAAGCAAATTGCCATGAAAGCAAATATGAAAAAGATTTTAACAGAGGAGCAATACAAGAAGTGGGAAAACCTTAAAAAGGAACGCAAGGAAAAAGGACGCAATTCACAAAAACAAAGAAAGCAAATACCGCAAAGAAAATAGAAGATCGAAAATAGTTAATTGGTTTAATTAAAGGCAGATAATATAAGTATTCTGCCTTTTTTCATATTTAAAAAACAAGTATATTTGTTAAAAACCATTTAAAAAATTACTATTATGAAAAAATTACTACTTATTGTATTAGCTTTAGTTAGCATGCAACTAACCGCTCAAAACTTAAAGAGTTTAAGTTCTGCTGCCACTGGCGAATCAAGTTCTATTATTGACCAATTAGCAGGTGATCAAGTTAAAAAGTTTACAAAAAAGCTTAATTTAAACGAAGAACAGCAGAACATGGCTTCAGACTTAGTTGTTAGTCAGTTAAAATCTCCGAAATTTCAAAAACTAATGGGAGATTCTGCTGGAAAACTTTTAGGATCTGGATCTAGCGATAAATCCGAAGATATAACAAAAGCATTATTAGCAGAACCTGAATTTCAAAAAAAGATGACCGAAGTTCTTGACGAAAAACAAGAACAGGAATTCAATAAAATGATTCCTAGAGAATAAGAAATCTATAAAATTTCAAAAAGCCGATTTTAAATAAAATCGGCTTTTTTTTATAATGTTTTCGCTACAGCTTTTACAACTTCTATTGTTTTATCTAGATCGTCATAACTTAAGGCATCTGTAATAAACCACGTTTCAAAAGCACTTGGCGCAATATAAATTCCATGATCGAGCATGCCATGGAAGAATTTTTTAAACGTATCATTATTACCATCAGCAGCGGATTGAAAATCCACAACAGCAGTTTCTGAAAAATGAACAGATATCATGGAACCTACTCTATTAATAGTGTGAACTATGTTGTTTTCTGTTAAAACATGTTTTAATCCTGTGTGCAAATAGGCCGTTTTTTCTTCTAATCGCTTATAAATTTCAGAATCTGCATTCAATGCTTGTAGCATAGCTAAACCAGCAGCCATGGCTAATGGATTCCCACTTAATGTTCCTGCTTGATACACTGGGCCAATTGGTGCCAAATAATTCATAATCTCTTTACGAGCTGCAAACGCACCAACTGGCAAACCACCTCCTATTACTTTTCCAAAACAAACAATATCTGCTTGAATTCCATACAACTCCTGAACACCACCTTTGGCTAAACGAAAACCGGTCATGACCTCATCAAAAATTAAAAGAATGTCATGCTGTGAACACAAATCTCTTAATCCCTGTAAAAAATTTGGCTCTGGTGGAATACACCCCATATTTCCTGCCACAGGCTCAATAATAATACAAGCAATTTCATTAAGATTGGCATGAATTAATTCGCTTACATTTTCTAAATCGTTATATCTAGCCAATAATGTATCTTTAGCTGTACCTTGAGTAACACCAGGACTATTAGGAGAACCAAATGTTACAGCTCCACTTCCTGCTTGGATTAAAAAACTATCGCTATGACCATGATAGCAACCTGAAAATTTTATGATTTTGTCTTTTCCTGTATAACCACGTGCTAACCTTACTGCACTCATACAGGCTTCAGTTCCTGAATTTACAAATCTAATTTTATCAATATTAGGAACCATAGAAACTGCTAATTCAGCAATCTTTGTTTCAATCTCTGTAGGTGTTCCAAAAGAAGTACCTAATTTTGTTTTTTCAATAACTGCGTCAACAACAGGCTGAAAGGCATGACCTAAAATCATAGGTCCCCAAGAATTTATATAATCAATGTATTGATTATCATCTTCATCAATTAAATAAGGCCCATTTGCTTTTTTTATAAAAATTGGTGTTCCACCAACCGCTCCAAAAGCTCGAACTGGAGAATTTACACCACCCGGAATTACTTGTTCAGCTTGTGCAAATAAGGCACTGCTTCTTTTGTATTGCATAAAATTTGTACTTTAATTAGATTTAACTATTAATACATCTCCAATATTCAAATCATTAGAAGACAAATTATTAAGTCGTTTTAAATTTTCAACAGATGTATCATACCGTTTTGATAATGAATATAGTGTGTCTCCTTTTACAACTTGGTGAGAGGATTCTGTGGATTTTTCAGCATGAACAACAGTTGTTTTACCGGTTATCATTTCATCATATTTGTAAAGTTCATAGCGTTCAATTAAACTAATTAACTTATCAGGATATTTCCTATCAGTAGCATATCCAGCAGCTTTTAAACCTTTAGCCCAACCTTTGTAATCGTCTATGTCTAATTCAAACAATTTATAATAGCGCTTGCGTTCTTTTAAAAAAAGTGAATGATCACGATAGGAATATTTGGCATCATTATATTTTCTGAAACATTCTTGATCGGCATCATCATCATGATATATTTTGGCACCTGTCCATTCGTGACATTTTATTCCAAAATGATTATTAGCTTCAACAGATAAACGACCACGACCAGAACTGGATTCTAAAATCCCTTGAGCAAGGGTAATACTTGCTGGAATATTATATAAACGCATTTCTTCTTGAGCAATATCACTATAGGTTACTATATAATCTTCAATGGGATTATTACTCACAACCGTTTCTTTAACTGGAGGATCTACTTGAGGTTCTTGAGTTGGAAATTTTATTTGAGGCTTTTTAACAACACGCTCGGTTCTAGGTTTATTTTTTGATGATTTAGAAGCTGCACGTTTTTTAGTGCCACAACCAAAAACAATTAATGCCAAACAGATCAATACTAGTATTCGCTTCATTCTTATTTAATTTTAATCATATTCTTCTTTTTTAAAAAGTGATTCATTCCTGCAATTCCTTGGAGACCTCCTGTATGAATCATTAAAATTTTGGCGTCTTTTGGAAAATATCCTTTTTTTATCAAATCAAAAACACCGTAAACCATTTTACCCGTATAAATAGGATCTAATGGTATATTGAATTGACTCTTAAATTCATTAATAAAACTGATTAATTCCGAATTTATTTTAGCATAACCACCAAAATGATAATCTGTCACCAAATCCCAATTGTCACGCTTTGCAAATTTACTAATATCTTTTTGTAAAAAATCACCTTTAAGAGCTGGAAAACCAAGAATTTTTTGATGATTTACTGAAGCATTTATCAAACCCGAAATTGTTCCACCTGTTCCAACTGGACAGGTTATATAATCGAATTTAGCATCTTGATTTGTTAAGATTTCTTCACAGCCTTTAATAGCTAAATCGTTTGTTCCGCCTTCAGGTATCAAATAAAAATTACCAAACTGACTTTTTAAATATTCAATAAATGATGGTGATTCTTTTTTCCTGTAAGCATCTCTTGAAACAAAATAAAACTGCATACCCTGTTTTTGCGCATACACCAAAGTTGGATTCTCTTGAATTTTATTTATTAACTCTTCACCACGAATAATGCCAATTGTCTGAAAACCAAATCGACTTCCAGCAGCAGCTACAGCCGCTATATGATTAGAATACGCACCTCCAAATGTTAAAAGCGTTTTAGAAGCTAGCTTTTTTGCTTGCAGAACATTGTACTTTAATTTCCGGTACTTATTACCAGAAATGAATGGATCTATCAGGTAGTCAGGCTTCATATACACCTGATTATCAATACAAACATTTAAGTTTTCGAAAATCTCGAACATCATAAAATTTTAATAAATATTTATTATTTACTACATATAGGTGAACTTTTTTTATTATATTTCACAATATAATAATGATTTGTCAGATTTTTAACACTTAATCAATGGTTTCATAAAAACAACCCAAAACCTACCCTATACTACCTATTTGAAATGGTGAAAATACAATATGTATTTAACAACCTCAAATAGTAACTTATGATTAAAAAATCACTCCCTCTCGTATTACTGATAATGTTTTTTTATAATGGATTTGGTCAAAACAATCCATGTGCAGAAAATTTCTTAATAACAAGCAAATCACTTGAGATAAAATCTTCAAATATACCAGAATATATTATCTCTTGGAATTTCACCAAAACAGCCAATAAAAATTTTCTTGTTTCAGAACTCGAAATTCAACCTCTAAATGGATGTTGGAAATCCTTGAATGGCACAAAACGTTCAGAAAAAATTATTCATAAGATAGGCAGTTTAAGTAAAAAATCGCAGGGAGAATTTGCAGTATCCTTCAAAGATCTGAACGCTAAATGCTTTAAATGGCGTACAAAAATTGTTAATACAACTACCAACTGTGAAAGCTTTACAGATTGGCAATTTTTCAGTTTCCTGTAATCCTAATTTAGCCATTTTAAAGAAACATCACTATGAGAAATTTTACATTAATTTTCATTTTTTCACTATCCATTGGCTCTTGTTTTTCTCAAGGGAATTCTGTTGGAACAGCAGATCAATTTTGTGCAGGTGGTTCTGGGTTAGTATTTCCTAATGTGACCGGAAATCCTAATGCTACAGTTGTAGGTTGCTTATACAGTATTCCAAATCCTGCTTATTATTTTCTACAAATAGAACAAGCAGGCGATTTATTTTTTACTATATCACAAGAAACAGCTGGTGGCGTAGGTTTGGATGTAGATTTTATTGCTTGGGGTCCATTTCCTTCACTTGCCGCAGCAAATGCAGCTATTACGTTAACCGCTTGCACACCTGTCGGTTGCCCAAACAATACTACCAACCCTACATTTTATCCGTATGCCACAGACAATATAACTGATTGTAGTTTTAATTACCTGCCAACTGAAGACATGACGATTTCTGGAGCTTTATCTGGACAAATATACGTGGTGCTAATAACTAATTACAGTGATGACCCAGGCTTTATAACATTACAGCAAACGGGAGGCACTGGAACTACCAGTTGTGCCGACATTCCTGTATGTGGTGGCAATTTTTATGACAGTGGTGGAGCGGCAGGAAGTTATTCAAATAACGAAATCACAACTACAACCGTTTATCCAGACGCTTTGGGTGGTGCTGTTACTGTAGATTTTACTGCATTTAATATACTTGCAGGAGATGTATTAACTGTTTATAATGGACCTGATTCTAGTTACCCAAATTTAGGAACAGTTCTGACTGCACCAGTTTCATTTAGTTCTACAGACGCCTCTGGAACGCTCACATTTGTTTTCACTAGTGATACTTCTGTCGTTAGTGATGGTTGGGAAGCAAATGTTACCTGCTCAACTCCGCCTCCGCCTCCAACTTGTGGTACAAATTTTTATGATACTGGAGGGATTTCTGGTAATTATTTAAATAATGAGTCGCGAATCACAACGATTTTTCCAACTGTTGCTGGCGGGACTGTTACTGTCGATTTTACCGCATTCAACCTTCTTGCTGGCGATGTATTAA
>DIAL01000152.1:13321-22511 GCA_002414705.1 Flavobacteriaceae bacterium UBA5079 | reverse complement strand
GCTGGCGATGTATTAACCGTTTATGATAGTCCTGACACCTCAACTTTGTTAGGTACCGTAACTGGTGCGCCTTCCTCCTTTAGTTCTACAAATCCTTCAGGTGCATTAACATTTGTTTTCACCAGTAATGGTTCTGGTTTAAGTAGTGGGTGGGAAGCCAATGTGAACTGTACCATTCCACCAACTTGTAGTTCTTTCTTTTTTGACAGTGGTGGAGCAACAGGAAATTATTCAAATAACGAATTAACCCCTACAACTTTCTATCCAGACGTTGCAGGCACAGCTATAACTGCAACTTTCACAGCATTTGATTTGGAATCTGGTTGGGATTACCTTACGGTTTACAATGGTCCAAATAATACTTTTCCTTCGCTCGGCACCTATACAGGAACTAATATCCCTGGCCCTTTTACATCAAGTGACCCATCAGGAGCATTAACCTTTGTTTTTGATAGTGATAGCTCTGGTATTCGTAGCGGTTGGGAAGCAAGTCTATCTTGTGCGCCTTATGTACCTCCAACACCGGCAAGTTGTGGAGATACCTTTTATGATAGTGGTGGTGTTGGAGGCACTTATAATCCCTTTGAAAACCAAACAACAACATTTTTTCCAGATGTTGCGGGTGATGCTGTAACGGTAACTTTTACATTAGTGGATTTGGAATCATGTTGTGATACACTAACAGTTTATAATGGACCTGATGCTTCATATCCAATTTTAGGTACTGTAAACAATGTGCCATCTTCATTTACATCTTCAGATCCTTCTGGTGCGTTAACCTTTGTATTTAATAGTGACTTTGCATTACAATATGATGGTTGGGCAGCTAATATTACTTGCGCACCATATGTTGCACCCGTAATTTGTGGTTCAACTTTTTACGACAGTGGTGGTTCAGGTGGTAATTACTCTAATAATGAAAATACAATAACTACCTTTTACCCAGATAACGTTGGTGATATTGTAATTGTAACGTTTACAGCTTTCAATACCGAAGCTACTTATGATGAGCTTTCAGTTTACAATGGTCCAGACGATTCTTACCCTTCACTTGGTGTTTTTTCTGGCACAGCAATTCCTGGTCCATTTACCTCAACAGACCCTTCAGGCGCTTTAACATTTGTTTTTGAAAGTGATGGATCTACCATTAGATCCGGTTGGGCTGCTGATGTTACATGTTATGATCCTTGCAACCTTATTATTGCGGATACAATTGTACCATTAAATGCAGATGCCTGTAATTTAGACTATACAACTTTAACAACAAACGCTGTCAATACAACAACTCCAGGCATTGTTTATTCGGAATCCTTTAATAATGCTGCACTGCCAACTGGCTGGGTAATTAATAGCACTGGTACTGCGGGTGGCGGATGGTCTATAACCAATTCTTCAGATGCAGGTGGAACTCCTTACGAAGCAACATTAGCGGGTGGTTTTAGTACTGCAGCCAATGGGAATAGGACATTAACCTCTCCAGCAATTAATATTGCAGGTCAAACCAATTTACAATTAAACTTTAAACAGCTTCTAGACCACTATTCAAGTACATATAATTACTTGATTTCTGTTCAGACAAATTTAGATGGTGCTGGTTGGGTAAATCAATATGAAGTGAATCCCATGACAAATGACCTAGGTCCAGAAACTCGGAATATTAATTTAGCTACATTAATAGGCAACAGTTTACGTATTCGTTTTCGTTTAAACGGGAGACCTTTTGGTCTAAATTACTGGAATATTGATGATATTATTTTATCAGCAGACGGAACCATAACTCCGCCTCAAATTACATGGACACCTAACATAGGCTTATATACCGATAACACATTAAGCACACTTTACACTGGAGGTTTTTCTGAAACTGTTTACGCCGTGCCAAATGGATCACAAATTTATACAGCTACAGATCAAAACGGTTGTTTTGACACTGTTTTAGTCAGAAATTTCAGAAAAACTTGGAACGGATCACAAAGCACAGATTGGTACGATGTCGACAACTGGACACCAACAGGTATTCCTACAAATCAAAACTGTGTGGTTATTCCAGATGTAGCGACTACCAACAACAACTCACCAATTGTAATTGGTGGAGCACCAATCCCTCCGCCACCAGGACTTGGAAGATCGTTACGAGTAGAAGATGATGGTTATATGGAATTATTGCAATTTTCAAACTTGATTATTACTGACGCCATTGATGTTGAGCCAGATGGAAAAGTTATTTTAAGAAACGGATCTAACCTAATTCAAATAACCAATACAGGCATCACCAATTCTGGAGATATACAAATGCAACGAACCGTCACCAGCTTAAACCCACAAGATTACGTGTATTGGTCATCACCTGTGAATAATTTTGGCGTCACGAATGTTTCGCCTAGCTCTAATTTAATTTATAATTGGATTCCAACAATTACTGGTAATGGAACAGGAAATTACGGAAATTGGCAAGCAACAACTGAAGTTATGCAGCCAGGAAAAGGATATATCATTCGTGGTGTTGCAGGCACAAACCCAGAAACTGCTCCTGCAACAAATACCGTAGAATTTAGAGGTGTCCCTAGAAACGGTGCGTACCAAATCCCTATTATACATGGAAATTACGCAGGTGGCAATTACACAGGCGCTGGAAATACTATGGCAACAGAACTGGATGATAACTGGAATTTGATCGGAAACCCGTATCCATCAGCAATTTCCGCAGATGCTTTTATTGTCCAAAACGCTAGTTTTCTAGATGACTCAACTGACCCAAACACACCAGCAGTTTTTGGAACGGTTTATTTATGGCGTCATCAAACAGCACCAAGCTCAATAACCGACCCCTTTTATGGCGACTACGTTTACAACTATAATTCTAATGATTATATAGGATATAATAGTACTGGTTCAAACCCATTTGGATTTAACGGAAACATTGGAGCTGGCCAAGCATTCTTTGTTCTTATGGATCATAATGCGCCAACACCTTCCAATGTCACGTTCAATAATTCCATGCGTCTTGACTCTGGATTCGCTCCTTATGATAATAATGAGTTTTACAGAGGCACAGAATACGCTAATCGTAATTTTTTAGAAAAACACCGTATTTGGTTAGATTTAATAGCACCAAATAATACAGCAAATTCAATTTTAATTGGTTATGTTCAAAATGCCACAAATGATGTAGATAGACTCTTTGATGGATTCGAATTAAGCGAAACAAGCAATCGCTTTTATTCCATAATTAACACTGAAGAAATGGCTATCCAAGGAAGAACACTTCCTTTTAATGACGAAGATATAGTGCCTTTGGGAATAGAAATAGCCACGAGTGGTAATTATAGTATTGCAATTAATACATTAGATGGCTTATTCAACGACACAAATCAGACCATATTTATTGAAGACACCTACACGAATATTATCCATAACGTTCGTATTTCACCATATATTTTCAATACGGATTCTGGCATATTTAATGATCGCTTTATTTTACGATATACAGATAATTCATTGTCCGTTGATGAATATAATGCAAACTCTGGCTTAACCATTACAGCTCCTAATAGTAATTATATTAAGGTGTTTTCAAAAATAAACACCATTAAATCAGTATATGTTTATGATATGCTAGGCCGCGAATTGATTCAGAAACTAAACATTAATTCACAAGAAATAATTATAGAAAATACTAGTTTTTCAGAAGGCGCTTATATTGTTAAAGCAATTACAGCTAATAATAGAATCCGGATTGAAAAAGTGATATTAAAACGTTAAATTTTAAAGAAATTTTTAAAATTCCAAAACGGCCTTGATTTTAAATAATTAGGGTCGTTTTCATTTTTATATGCTTCACGTTCAAAAGAAATATTCTTATAAGCCATTTGCCAAGATTTAAATTGTAACAAACGGAAAACAAACTCTAAAACATACAGAATAAAAAAAGGAAGAATCAATAATTCAATTTGTTGTCTAAAATGAATCCGTTCATGATTTACTAAAACAGCATCTTCTTTCAAAAATGAATACTTCAGAAAAATAAAAGGATAAATAGTAATCCCTAAATAATGTTTTGGAACCATATATTTTGAAACGATAATCATAATAAGCATTATTAAAACCTGTCCAATTTACATTATATTTGCAATATGAAGAAGATTCTACCCATAGAAGAAGGCGATTTCTATTGGACACCTGAAGGTTATCGCTGCTTTACAGAACAATACCACTTAAAACGTGGATATTGTTGTGAAAGCGGCTGCAGACATTGCCCATACGGATTCAATAATAAAAAACTGAATAATCAATAACGAATTTATGACATTTCAAGAACACATAGCACAAGGTATTCCAAATACATTACCCGAATTAAAAGCTTATAACCCTGATATAAATCACGCACCAAAACGTAAAGATATTCTAACAGTTGAAGAAAAAAATTTAGCGCTTCGAAATGCGCTGCGTTATTTTGAACCTGTACATCACGAAACGCTACTACCAGAGTTTAAAAACGAATTAGAAACCTATGGTAGAATTTATATGTATCGTTTGCGTCCTGATTACAAAATGTACGCTAGACCTATTGATGAATACCCAGCAAAAACAAAGCAAGCTGCTGCAATCATGCTCATGATTCAGAACAATTTGGATTATGCAGTAGCACAACATCCACACGAGCTTATTACTTATGGTGGAAATGGTGGTGTTTTTTCTAATTGGGCTCAATATTTACTAACCATGAAATATTTAGCTGAAATGACTGATGAACAAACACTAGTTATGTACTCTGGTCATCCAATGGGTTTATTTCCGTCACATAAAGACGCACCACGCGTTGTAGCCACCAACGGAATGATGATTCCGAATTACTCAAAGCCAGATGATTGGGAAAAATACAATGCACTTGGCGTTACACAATACGGACAAATGACAGCAGGAAGTTATATGTATATTGGTCCTCAAGGGATTGTTCATGGCACTACAATAACTGTACTAAATGGTTTCAGGAAAATTAACAAATCACCGAAAGGAAACCTTTTTGTGACTTCAGGATTAGGTGGCATGAGTGGCGCGCAACCAAAAGCCGGAAATATTGCGGGATGTATAACCGTTTGCGCCGAAGTAAATCCGAAAATAACTCAAGTACGTTTAGACCAAGGCTGGATTGATGAAAAAATAACGGATTTAAACGAACTTGTTTTGCGTGTTAAAAAAGCAAAGCAAAATCAAGAAACTATTTCTATTGCCTATCTCGGAAATATTGTTGATGTCTGGGAAAAATTTGATGAATCCAATATAAAAATAGATTTAGGCAGCGATCAAACGTCTTTACACAATCCATGGGCTGGAGGCTATTACCCTGTAGGCATGAGCTTTGAAGATGCTAATGACCTGATGGCAAATAACCCAGAATTATTCAAAGAAAAAGTTCAAGACACGTTACGTCGTCATGCAAATGCCATTAATAAACATACAGCAAAAGGCACGTATTTCTTTGATTATGGAAATGCCTTTTTATTGGAAGCTTCTCGGGCTGGTGCAGATGTTATGTCTGATAATCCTACACATGGACGCGAATTTAAATACCCAAGCTACGTTCAAGATATTATGGGACCCATGTGTTTTGATTACGGATTTGGCCCTTTCCGTTGGGTATGCGCAAGTGGAAAACCTGAAGATTTAGCAAAAACCGATGCCATTGCTTGTCGTGTATTAGAAGATATCAAGGAAAATTCACCAGAAGAAATTCAGCAACAAATGGCTGATAATATTCAATGGATAAAAGGTGCTCAAGAAAACAAATTAGTTGTAGGCTCACAAGCCAGAATATTATATGCAGATGCTGAAGGCAGAATGAAAATAGCTCAAGCATTCAATGATGCTATAGCAAATGGTGAAATCGGTTATATTATTTTAGGTCGTGACCACCATGATGTTTCCGGTACAGATTCTCCATACCGTGAAACTAGTAATATTTATGACGGCTCACGCTATACAGCAGATATGGCTATCCAAAACGTTATAGGCGATAGTTTTAGAGGCGCAACTTGGGTTAGTATTCACAATGGTGGTGGCGTTGGCTGGGGAGAAGTTATAAATGGAGGGTTTGGTATGGTTCTTGATGGTAGTAATGATGCTGAAAGACGTTTAAAATCGATGTTATTTTGGGATGTAAATAATGGCATTTCTAGAAGAAGTTGGGCAAGAAATGACGAAGCCATTTTTGCAATTAAACGTGCCATGAAAGCAGAACCAAATTTAAAGGTTACTATTCCTAATTTGGTTAATGACAAATTATTTGACTCGTTTTAACCTAAAACTCACAAAATGAAAAAAACAATTTTTACATCTTTATTAGCTATTATTATCATGGCTACTATAACATCTTGTAGTTCAGTACAAGTTGTTGCCGATTACGACAAACAAGTAAACTTTGATAATTTCAAAACATTTGCATTTTACAAACCGGGAATTGATAAAGCTGAAATTAATGATTTAGACAAACGTCGTATTTTACGTGCAATTGAAAATGAATTAATTGCCAAAGGTTTTACAAAATCAGAGAATCCAGACCTACTTGTTAGCATTATAGCATCATCCAGAGAAAAAATAGATGTTTACAATAACTTCTATGGTGGTTATGGTTGGGGCTGGGGTTGGAACCCATATTTCTATGGAAACTATAATAATGTTTCAACTACTACTGAAGGCTCACTTTATATAGACTTGATTGATGCTCGTAAAAAAGAATTAGTCTGGCAAGGTCAAGGTGTTGGTTATCTTAATAACGCTACTACTGATAAAAAAGAAGAACGTATTAATGAGTTTGTTTCTAAAATCATGGAAGTATATCCACCTGAAATAAAAAAATAAATCACAAAAAAAAGGACTCATAATTATGAGTCCTTTTTTTTATAATAGATTAACGTATTACTTCTTCTGCTTCAAAGAGTTTTCGTATAAATCAAATTGACTAGGTGTTAAAATCTTTTTAAAACCTTCTTCTACTCTCAAGTTTAAAGTTTTAATTCCTTCTTGTCTAAATTTATCTGAAATATCTTTTTTAAGTAATTCTCCCATATTTTGTTCAGCATCAACTAACACTTTAAAAATTTCACCTTGCTGATCACCTGTTAAATTAACTAGTTCGTGCAACTGATACGTTTTTTGTTTAGCTATAGCTTCTGGGTTTTGCTGTCTTTGAGATGATTGAGCAGTTGAAAATTGCATACCAACAAAAAACAATGCAATAAAACTAAAAAGTGAAATGTATTTTTTCATAATAAGTTAAAAATTAATATTCATGATTAATAAGGGATCAATATACAAAATATATCAATATACTTTAATGTTCGATTAATTTATTAATAAAAGTGACTTTTTTTATTTAAAGACCTATTTTGTAAAAAAGACAAACTAATTACTAAAAAACGTTTGAAAACCAATTTATTAAACTACATTTGCCACTTAATTAAATAAATTATTATTATGAGTACTGGTACAGTAAAATTTTTTAATGACTCTAAAGGATTTGGATTCATCACAGAAGAAGGAAACAACAAAGAGCATTTCGTGCACATTTCTGGCTTAATCGACGAAGTAAGAGAAGGCGACCAAGTTGAATTCGATTTAACAGAAGGTAAAAAAGGATTAAACGCGATTAACGTAAAAGTTATCTAATTATATACTTTTAAGACTTTATTAAAAAAGCCTATCATTACGATAGGCTTTTTTTTGTTTTAATAATTTAGTAGATCTGTTATTTTTTTCTTAATCTTTTCTGTAGAGGGAATCATGGTTTCTTCTAAAACCGAATTTAATGGAATTGCTGGCATATTCTCGCTTCCAATGGTCATAACTGGAGCATCTAAGAACTTGAAACATGCCTCTTGGATTTTTCCAGATAGCGCTCTAGCAAAACTATTATTACTTGGCTCCTCTGTAACAACTAGGCATTTACCCGTTTTTTTAACAGATTTCATAATCGTTTCTTCATCTAAAGGAAATAACGTACGTAAATCAATAATTTCAATTTGATTTTTCATATCGAGTTCTTCAGAAGCATTCATGGCCCAATGAACTCCCATACCATAAGTAACAATGGTTAATGTTTCTAAATCTTCCTGTTTCCAGATTTCTTGTAATACCCAAGCTTTTCCAAATGGCAACACATAATCTTCAGAAGGCTCTATGGATGTTGCCCCTTGAGTTCCTTTAACTTTAGACCAATACAATCCTTTATGTTCTAAAATGACTACTGGGTTAGGATCATAATAGGCAGCTTTCATCAAGCCTTTTAAATCGGCTCCATTACTCGGATACGCAATTTTAATTCCGCGAATATTGGTAATCACACTTTCCACAGAAGACGAATGGTAAGGTCCGCCACTTCCGTAAGCTCCAATTGGCACACGCAAAATCATACTAACTGGCCATTTTCCATTACTTAAATAGCAACTCCTGCTGACTTCAGTAAATAGTTGATTTAAGCCTGGCCAAATATAATCGGCAAATTGAACCTCAACAATAGGTTTTAATCCTACTGCACTCATTCCAACAGTTGAACCAACAATAAAAGCTTCTTGAATTGGAGTGTTAAATACTCGGTCATCACCAAATTTCTGGGCTAATGTTGCTGCTTCACGGAATACACCACCTAACCGTCCGCCTACATCTTGTCCGTAAAGTAAACATTCCTTATGTTTTTTCATGAGTTCTTCAACAGCAAACAAGGCACAATCTACCATCACCACTTTTTCAGCACCTTTTGGAGAACGCTCGCCTTTTTCTTCGGTAATGGGTGTTGGAGCAAAATCGTTTGTAAATAAATCTTCAGGTTTTGGATCTTCAGCAACTAGTGCTTTTTCAAAATCTGTCTGAACATTTTTTTTAGCAGATGTTTCTATAACTTTAATTTCTTCTTCAGAAAAACCTACATTCAATAATTGCTGTTTTAAAACAGGATAGGGATCTCGTGACTTTGCTTCTTCTAAATCGTCTCGATACCATTCCATTCTAACGCCAGATGTATGGTGATTTAATAATGGAACTTTTGCATGAACTAAAAACGGTCGACGCTCTTTTCTAATAATTGAAATAACGTTCTCTACAGCTTCATAACTTTCTGTAAAATTGGCGCCATCAATAGAAATGGCTTCTAGTCCATGAAATCCTTTGGCATATTCAAAAGCGTTTTGCGCTCTTG
>DIAL01000152.1:12942-13182 GCA_002414705.1 Flavobacteriaceae bacterium UBA5079 | reverse complement strand
GAAATATCCCAACCATTATCTTGTACCAAAAACAAGATAGGCATTTGTTTAAGTGCTGCCATTTGAAATGCTTCCGCTATTTCACCTTCAGTCACTGACGCGTCTCCCAAAGAACAAACTACAAGCGGCAACTCCTTAATAGTTTTATCACTTAAGCCTTGCAATTCTTTGTACTGCATGCCCATGGCTACACCAGTTGCGGGAATAGCTTGCATTCCTGTGGCAGATGATTGATGAGGG
>DIAL01000152.1:1602-12812 GCA_002414705.1 Flavobacteriaceae bacterium UBA5079 | reverse complement strand
ATTTTCGGTTTGTCAGCATCCTTTAAACTGGGATGGCAATAATACGTACGACCACCTGAAAACGGATCGTCTTTTTTTGCTAATAATTGTAACATTAAATCATAAGGTTTTAAACCAAATGATAATAGCATAGCATCATCTCTATAATATGGAAATGCGTAATCTTGTGGCAATAATTGCATGCCTAAAGCAGTCTGAATGGCTTCGTGACCTCTTGACGTTGCATGTACATATTTTGATACTTGTTTGAAATTGACTTCATAAAGTTCCGCCATAGATTTAGCGGTACACACATTTATAAATCCCTTTTTTAAAATCTCTTTATTCATATTTTTTCTTAATATGTTGTAACCTGAAATAGAAAACGCTCATGTTTTGTTTTCTGTTAAAGCTGAACAACAATTTAATTATATCTTTCTATCTATATCAAACTGCTCAAAATAATCAGCAACACGACATACAAAACTACCTCCTAAAAAACCATCCACTACTCGATGGTCAAACGATAAGGATAAATACATCATACTGCGAATAGCAATTTCATCTCCTGTTTCTGTTTCAATAACTTCGGCACGTTTTTTAATAATTCCTAACGCTAAAATGGCCACTTCTGGTTGATTGATAATTGGTGTTCCCATAACACTACCAAAGGTTCCCACATTAGATATAGTAAACGTACTTCCTTTAATATCATCTCCTCCTAATTTATTGTCTCGTGCTTTATTGGCTAAAGCATTTACGTTTTCTGCAATGGTTTGTAAATCTTTTGTATCGGCATTTTTAACAACTGGAACAATTAAATTACCACTAGGTAAAGCCGTTGCCATACCAATATTAATAGCTTCTTTTACAATAATATTATTACCATCCACAGATGCATTAATATTTGGGAAATCTTTAACCGCTTTTGCTACAGCTTCAACAAATAATGGCGTAAATGTTAAACGTTCGCCATATTTTTCCTGAAAAGCTTTTTTGTTTGCGTTACGCCAGTGTACCATATTGGTCACATCTGCCTCTACATAAGCGGTAACATGAGGTGCAGTATGCTTGGAATACACCATATGATCAGCTATCATTTGGCGCATACGATCCATTTCAATAACTTTCCCTTTTCCTTTATCAAAGGTCAATTGTGGAATTCTATAAGCGGTAGGATCTTGCGCTACCGCTTGTGAAAATTGATATGGTCTGCCTTCGTTTATGTAATTAAAAACATCGCTTTTACGCAATCTGCCTTCATGTCCTGTAGCTGGAATTCTAGCTAGTTCCTCAAAACTAATATGTTGTTCTTTAGCTATTTTAATAACTAAAGGCGAAAAGAATGTGTTTGCGTTTGTATTTGAAAAGGCTGTTATTGAAGAAACTGGCTGAACAGGTTGTGATTTAATTACTTTTTTCAGATTTTGAGATTCTTCTTTGGTACTCTGAATGACAGACTCCTTTTTAGACTTTGCTTTTGTTCCTTCAGAAACTTCTAAAATGGCAATAACCTTTCCTACCGGAACAACATCTTTGGCTTTAAAAAGAGTTTCAACCAAAGTCCCAGAAGCTGGTGCTGGCACTTCATTGTCTACTTTATCGGTTGCAACTTCTAGGATAATATCGCCTTCATCAAAGGTGTCACCTACGTTTATTAACCAATTAATAATAGTACCTTCTGTTATACTTTCGCCCATTTTGGGCATTTTTAAATCAAACTTGGACATTATTGTTCTCATTTTAATTTATTCAATCTGCGTTAGCGATTGAACGGTTTGTTTGAGCTCTCGCGACTTTTTTTGTCGTGAAGCGAGTAGTGAAAGCGCGACCCTTGTGGTAACGCCCAATTATTTCTTCATAAAATCGCGAAGTGTTTTATAAACATCTTCTTGAATTTTCATATTGTCTGGAACCACTCGTAATGGTTCCACTTCGTATAAACTTTCGTGACAGTCTGCTGGTAATTGCTGATACAATTGGGTGCCTTTGGTTTTCCAAGCTATCATTTCATCAGTGACTTCTTTAATCACTTTAGCGGGATTTCCAACTACTAGACTGCGGTTAGGTATTTTGGTTTCTGCACGTACAAAAGCCATGGCTCCAACTATACATTCGTCGCCAATTTCTGCATCGTCCATAATAACAGAATTCATACCAATTAAACAGTTTTTACCCAAATTAGCGCCATGAATTATGGCTCCATGACCAACATGAGCACTTTCTTTTAGCGTGATGGATTTACCAGGAAACATGTGAACGGTACAGTTTTCCTGAACATTTACACCATCTTCCAAGATAATTTGCCCCCAATCTCCACGAATGGCAGCTCCTGGACCTATATAACAGTTTTTGCCAATGATAACATTTCCCGTTACAGCCGCTAATGGATGCACAAAACTAGATTCATGAACTACTGGTGTGTAACCTTTGAATATGTATATCATAAATTTCAATTATGACTGCTAGAGTTTAAAGCGCTTTAATTATTTAAAAAAAAATCGCTTTGCTCTGAATGACAATCTATTTATATGTTTTCAATTTATCTTTTGTAAATTCTGAAAGCACTAAACGTCCACTTGTTGCTGCTCGATCTGCCAACAGATTGTCCCAATTATCGGTTCCTGTCCAAAATACTTTTTTCATTTCTGTCATGGCTTCTGGATTGTAGGTACATAAATGTTCTGCTGTTGCTTTTACGGCTTCGTCTAACGCTTCTGTAGTTTCATAAACTTGTGCAAATAACCCTTTTTGCTTTGCCCATTCTGCTGAATAAAACGTATTGGCATCTATAGCAATCTGTGACATGGCGCTTAACCCCATTTTACGCTCTATAGCTGGTCCAACAACAAATGGCCCTATACCTATATTTAATTCGCTTAATTTAATTGACGAGAATTTACTGGCCATACAATAATCGGTTGAAGCTGCTAAACCAACACCTCCTCCTACAGTTTTTCCTTGAATACGACCGATAATAAATTTAGGACATTTACGCATGGCATTAATAACATTGGCAAAACCTGAAAAGAATACTTTTCCAGTTGCTGCATCATCTATATTAATAAGTTCCTCAAAACTTGCGCCTGCACAAAAGGTCCTTTCTCCTCCACTTTTAAGTACAATAACTTTTACTTCATTATTATTACCAGCATCGGTAATGGTTTGTGCTAATTCTGCCAACACATTTCCTGGCAAGGAATTGTGAGCTGGATGAAAAAACTCTATGTATGCGACTGCGTTTTCTATGGTTTGTTTTACGTATGATTCCATTTTTTTGTTTTAATTTATATTAATCCAAATTGCTCAAAATGATGATTCAGATGTTTACGCTCCAATAAATAGGATTCATATTTATTCAATTCGCCAAAGACTAAATTCTTCAATTTAGCATCTGGGTTTTCTTTAAAATAGTCTAAATATTTTACGCGCTGTTCTTTAAATTTCAAAATTGCCGTTTCTAAATCTGGATATTTTAAAGATTCTAATTTGTCTTTTTCTAATAGTGGAAAATTAGTTCCTTTTGGAAATTTATCATAATTATACAAGCTATTATGAACTTTCTCTAAAATCTTTTCTGGTGTAGCAATTTCAAAATCTTGAATCTCACCAGCTGCAATTTTGTAGGTGAATTCTAAATGCTCTATCATGTGTTGCGGTGACATAACACCCCATTTTGGTTTAGAATCTGCAGAAAGTTTATTTAAACAGGATTCTATTTTTTCTGAAGTCATTTCAACAAAAGTTTCCTGCTTTTTCTCAACCATCGTTAAAACAGTGGCAAAGGCAACTTTTTCGTCAGTTAGCGCATCAAAGACCTCTACATACCACTTTACAATTCCGCTTGGATGTTCTGCTGAAGCGACATCACGATCCACTTTTTGCTTGCATGTTAATCTTACATATACGGTATCATTATGATACAGTGGACGTAAGAAACGACATTCTTCTAAACCGTAATTAGCGGCCACAGGACCTTTATTTGGGTAAACGAATAAGCCTGCTGCTGCCGAAATAATGAAATAACCATGAGCGGTTCGTTTCTCAAAAATACTACCATCTAATGAGGTAATATCGGTATGTGCATAAAAATGATCCCACGTTACATTTGCAAAGTTAATGATATCTGTATCTGTAAATGTCCGGTTATGTGTTTTAAGAGACATACCAGGTTGAATATCTTCCCAATGGTATTTAAATGGATGCTGTGTCGCTTCCTTATACTCCGCATTTTGCTGATAAATTCCTGTGATTTCGGTTATTGTTGTTGGTGAACCTTGAATAGCTGTACGTTGTAAATAGTGCTTAATACCACGTACACTCCCATTTCTTCGCCACCTCCAGCTCGTCCTGGACCTCCATGTACCAAATATGGTAATGGCGAACCATGTCCTGTACTTTGCTTGGCCATATCGCGATTAATTACCATGATTCTTCCGTGGTGACTAGCTGCATTTATCACATACTCTTTGGCTATTTTATCATTATTAGTGGCAATAGAAGACACTAATGAACCTTTACCCATTTGCGCTAATGTAATAGCTTCGTCTAAATTTTTATACGGCATAATGGTGCTTACAGGACCAAATGCTTCACGTTCGTGAACAATTGTGTTCTGAAATGGGTGATCCGCTCTTAATAAAATAGGACTTATAAAAGCACCTTTTTTAGCATCGGCTCCAATGGTATCAATTGTATCCAAATTGCCGTACACAATTTGTGCTTCTTTTGCTAAATCGGTTACAGAATCTCTTACGGCCTGAACTTGTTGCTGACTCACTAAAGATCCCATTCGGACTTCTTTTAATCTTGGATCTCCAATAGTGACTTTATCCAACGCTTTACTTAAAGCCATTTGAACATCCTCAACTAAATTTTCAGGAACAATAATACGTCTAATTGCGGTACATTTCTGACCTGCTTTAACTGTCATTTCATTACGAACTTCTTTTACAAAAAGATCAAATTCTGGTGTTCCAGGAACCGCATCTTCACCTAAAATAGATGCATTTAAGGAATCGGCTTCCATGGTGAATGGCACCGATTCGTTTATTAAACTAGGATGCGCTTTTAATAAACGTCCTGTAGCTGCAGAACCAGTAAAGGTTACGACATCTTGAGATTCAACAGTGTCTAAAATATTTTTAACCGTTCCGTTAATAATTTGTAAAGCACCTTCTGGTAAAATACCTGAAGCTATAATTTCTTTTGCAACAGCTTCCGCTAAATAGGATGATGAAGGCGCTGGTAATACTACAGCAGGAACACCTGCCATCCAATTGACAGCACATTTTTCTAGCATGCCCCAAACTGGGAAGTTAAAGGCATTAATGTGAACAGCAACTCCTTTTTTAGGCACCATAATATGATGTGCCATAAAACGACCACCACGAGACAAATCAATAGCATCACCTTCTACATGATATGACTGATTAGGGAATAGTTTACGTAATGACGCATTTGCGAATAAATTTCCAAAACCACCTTCAATATCAATCCAACTATCCACACGTGTTGCGCCTGTTCTGTAACTTAATTCGTAAAAGGCTTCTTTTCTTTTAGTTAGGTAGAAAGCCAATTTTTTTAGCATATTACCACGTTCTTGGAAGGTCATTTTACGCAGTACTTCACCACCTTTGGTTCTTCCATAATTTAAAATTTCAGGAATATCTAATCCTTCTATAGCAACACTTGTAAAAATGTCGCCTGTTATAGCATCATAAACTGGTGTTCCATCTTCCTTTCCTGTTGTCCAACTTCCTTGAACGTAGTGTTGTATTTTTTTCATAAACTTTTTACCTCATTTAATAAGACTTCCGTTTTCACGAAAACATAATGTTGTATTTTATTGATCGTTTGTAATTGAGACCTCTCAACTTTGCTTGTGGTGACATTAATTATAAATTTACATTTTCAATTATTGCAGCATACCCTTGACCAACACCAATACACATAGTAATTAAAGCATATTTTTTATTCTGTTCAATCAACTCCAAAGCTGCTGAATACGTAATTCTAGTTCCAGTAACACCAAGCGGATGGCCAATGGCAATGGAGCCTCCATTTGGGTTTAGTCTTGGATCATTATCGGCAATTCCCCAAGCACGCGTACATGCTAATGCTTGAGCAGCGAATGCTTCGTTTAGTTCAATGATGTCCATGTCGTCCATAGTTAAACCTGCTTTTTCCAATGCTTTATTAGAAGCTTCAACAGGTCCTATTCCCATAATTCTTGGTTCTACTCCTACCACTGCAGAACTCACGATTCGTGCTAATGGTTTTAAATTGTATTTTTTAACAGCATCTTCAGATGCAATAATAGTTGCTGCTGCTCCATCATTTAACCCAGATGAATTTCCGGCTGTTACGCTACCACCTTCAGCTTTAAAAGCGCCACGTAATTTTCCTAAAACTGCTAATGACGTATTGGGTTTTACAAACTCATCTTTTGAAAATTGAATGGGATCTTTTTTGCGTTGAGGAATTTCAACTGTTAGTATTTCTTTTGCCAATCGACCGTTTTCTTGTGCTTTTGTAGCTTTCATTTGACTCCAATACGCAAATTGATCTTGATCTTCCCGAGAGATATTGTATTTCTCTACAAGATTTTCAGCGGTTTGTCCCATGCCATCAGTTCCAAACATTTTTTGCATTTTGGGATTAATAAAACGCCAGCCAAAACTAGAATCGTACATTTTAGCATCGGTTCCAAAACCTTTGGATGGTTTTGCGATAACGTATGGTCCGCGTGTCATGTTTTCAACGCCTCCTGAAATAAACAAATCGCCATCTCCAGCTTTAATTGCTCTATTTGCGTGAATAATGGCTGATAATCCAGAACTACATAACCTGTTAACGGTTTCACCAGGAACGGTATATGGTAATCCAGCTAAAAGAGAAGCCATTCTTGCTACGTTACGATTATCTTCACCAGCTTGATTGGCACAACCTAAAATTACATCGTCATAAGCCTCGTGTGGGATGCTTGGATTTCGTTTTACGAGTTCTTCAATAACCAATGCTGCTAAATCGTCTGTACGAACAGCCGACAAAGTACCTTGATAACTGCCGATTGGTGTTCTTAATCCGTCTATTATATATGCTTCTTTCATTCCTATCTTTAACCCATTCTACTTCGACTGCGTTCAGCACAGGCTCGGAAAGGGAGTTTGTTTTTTTTAATTATTCTTATTTTAAAAATCTCAACATGTTACTACTTATATAAAGTTTAACAAATTAAGCGCTTTCACTAATTTAAAATTGCGGAGAAGGTATCTCCTTGTCTGATGTCCCCCGTTTTAAACCCTTTCATAAACCAAAACATGCGTTGTTCTGATGTTCCATGAGTGAAAGAATCTGGAGTAACATCACCTCGAACTCTTCTTTGAATTGCATCATCTCCTACCGCATTGGCTGCGCTTAAAGCCTCTTCTATATCGCCTTCTTCTAAATATTTTTTATTGTGATGTGCCCAAACGCCTGCGTAAAAATCGGCTTGAAGTTCTTGAGCAACGGAAAGTTTATTACCTTCCGTTTTATTTGTTTGTTGTTGTAACTGTCTTACTTTATTAGATGTTCCTAGTAAGGTTTGGATATGATGTCCAATTTCATGTGCTGTAACATAAGCAGTAGCAAAATCGCCTCCTTTGGCTCCAAAACGGGTTTTCAACTCATCAAAAAACACCAAATCCATATATAGTTTTTGATCAGCTGGACAATAAAAAGGTCCAGATGCTGAACTGGCATTTCCACAACCGCTTGTTACTGCATCTGTAAATAAAACCATGGTAGGTTCTTGATAATTGCCAAGATTATTCTCTCTGAAAATTTGATTCCAAACATCTTCGGTATCAGCTAGAACTGTAGCTACAAAACTCCCAACTTCTTTTTCTTGAGCAGTCAGCTCTCTTTGCTCTAATTGTTGTGTTGAAACTCCTTGGTTTATTTGCTCTAAAATAGGTGCAATTTGTTGTCCGGTTTCTCCTCCAAAAAGTTGAAGAAGAATTACTACAACAGCTACAATTCCTCCACCGGCTACAAGCTTCCCTTTGGAACCCATACCTCTGCGATCTTCAACGTTACTGCTTTGTCTTCTACCTTGCCATTTCATATTTAGACACTTATATTAGTTGATACTCCTGTTTGTTTCTTCTTTTATTCCCAATCTTTGCTGGTTCGATATACGACACCTTTAAAAAGCGCGACTAACTCGTCACCTCGTTTGACTTCAATAATATTAAAGCCTAGTTTGTTCTTTACGGATTCTATTACGGATTCAGCAACTATATAATCGCCTTCATTCAATGCTACTATATGATTGATACTCGTTTCAATAGAAACGGCATATTTTCCATGCGTATTTGAAGAAAAACCAAAAGCAGTATCGGCTAATGAATAGCTGATTCCACCATGCGCCTTATTCATACTATTTAGCATGTCTTTTCTTATAGTCATACCGACTTTACAACGGCCAATTTCGCATTCTAGAATCTCAATTCCTAACCAAGAACTATATGCATCTTGGCTTAACATTTTATGTGGTATTTGATCTCCGATTAAAGGCATGGGATTTTCGTATTAAGATTCTTCGCTTTGCTCTGAATGACAATTAATTAAAAAATGTTTTATTTTCTTTATTCATTTTACGCAATAATGGGGAACATCTATATCTATCTTCATGGTATTCAGTATACATCTCATCCAATTTAGAAACACACCAATTAATGCTTTTTTCATCTGCCCAAGCTAATAAGCCTTTTGGATAATTAACACCTTTGGTCATGGCGTTATCAATATCCTCTGCCGATGCGATATTTAAGAATAAGGCATCTGCAGCTTCATTGATAAGCATAACTAATACCCTGTCGAAGATTTGTTGTTTAATAGACGTTTCAGCTGCGCTCGACGTGACACCCTTATTCTCTATTATTTTTCCATTTTCATCATATTCATAATATCCTATTCCTGATTTTCTTCCCAAATAACCAGCTTCTGCAAATCGTTTTTGGGTGAATGACGGTTTATATCTTGGATCGAAATAAAAGGCAGTAAACACGGTTTCGGTTACGGTATAGTTTACGTCATTTCCAATAAAATCCATGAGTTCAAAAGGTCCCATTCTGAAACCTCCAATATCTTTCATAGCAGAATCTATTATTGCAAAATCGGCAATGCCTTCTTCATAAATTCGTAAGGCCTCACCATAAAATGGTCGCGCTACACGATTTACAATAAATCCTGGTGTATCTTTTGCTACTGCTACAGTTTTGTTCCAACTTGCAATGGTATCTATGGATGTTTCTAAAGTTTCGTAGGATGTTTGAATGGCTGGAATAACCTCAACCAATTTCATTAATGGTGCTGGATTAAAAAAATGAATTCCAACACATCGTTTTGGATTTTTTAATGAAGCCGCTATTGATGCTATTGATAAACTGGACGTATTTGAGGCAATGATACAATCGTCGGACACATAACCTTCTAATTCAGAAAACACTTTTTTCTTAATCTCCAAATTTTCGACAATAGCCTCTATGGTCAGATTTGAATCTGATAAATCTATGAGGTTATTAACATAAGAAATATTAGATTGAATTCTATTTTTTTCTTCGGAATCTATTCGTCCTTTTTCAATTAATCGTGATAGTATCTTATCTAAAGCGTCCTTAGCTTTATCTAAAGCTGCTTGATTGGTATCGTATATTTTAACTTGACAACCAGACGTTGCAGCAACTTGTGCAATACCGCTTCCCATTGTTCCACTTCCTATTACTCCTATATTCATATTAAATATTTCTCTTTTGGTGAGATTCTTCGCTTTACTCTGAAAGACAATTATTTCCCTTTAAATTCTGGCTTACGTTTTTCCATAAAAGCTGTAACACCTTCAGCATAATCTTCTGTACTTGCTGCTTCTATTTGATATTTAGATTCTAAAGCTAATTGCTGTTCTAAATTATTGGTTAACGATTGATTTAAACTTTTCTTAATTAAACCCAAGGCTTTTGTTGGCATATTCGCCATTTTTAAAGCTAATTCATGGACTTCTTCTTCAAAAGTTTCGATTGAAAATACTTTATAAATCATACCTAACCTTTCAGCTTCTTCGGCAGGTATTTTATCGCCTAACATAGCTAAAGCGGATGCTTTTTGGAATCCAATTAATCTTGGTAAAAAGAAGGTTCCTGCACTATCTGGAATTAAGCCAATTAAACTAAATGCTTGAATAAAAATCACTTTTTCATGTGCTACAACCACATCACACGCTAATGCAATATTGGCTCCTGCTCCAGCTGCCGCACCGTTAATAGCACCTATTATTGGTTTTCCAATATGTCTGATACGGGTAATGATAGGGTTGTAATGCTCTTCAAGAATTTTTTTAAATCCTGGATTCAATTCAGGACTGGTGACTTCTTTTAAATCTTGACCAGCACAAAAGGCTTTACCGTTACCTGTTAAAACCATAGCGCGAACGTTATCATCTTTTTCACAAGCATCCAAAATGTCTTGAAGTTGAAGTGCCATTTCGCGATTAAAACTATTAAACACTTCTGGTCTGTTAAGTGTTATAGTTGCTATATTGTTTTCAATTTTTAGTAGAATTGAATTATTGCTCATACCCTATTTTTAATTTCATTTATTAACAAAACGATTACACAATCTTCTTTAAGAGATTCTTCGTTTCACTCAAAATGACATTTATTTTAAACATTTAAAATAATCGAATGGTTCTTGACAATCGTCGCACTGAAATTGTGCTTTACATGCTGTTGAACCAAACTGACTAACTAACCGTGTATTTGTTGATCCACAATTAGTACATTTTACAATTTTTTTATTTCCTAAAAGTGCGTCTTTATCAGCTTCTTCACTTAAAGGAGCTGCAATGCCATAATCTTCCAATGCTTTTCTACCTCTTGGAGTTATCCAATCCGTTGTCCAAGCTGGCGCTAAAATTAATTCTATTTCCGAGTTATAACCAGCAATTTTTAAGGCTGCTTTTATATCATCTCCAATGACGTCCATAGCAGGACAGCCACTATAAGTTGGTGTAATTTGAACTTTAACTAGATCGTTTTCTATAATAGCAGAACGAACGACACCCATATCCATAATAGATAAAACAGGAATTTCTGGATCGGAAACTTTTTCAAGAATTGATATCAGTATTGGATCAATATGTTGTTCTATTGTTGTCATAATTTCTTCTCGATACAATTTGTTCGTTC
>DIAL01000152.1:906-1500 GCA_002414705.1 Flavobacteriaceae bacterium UBA5079 | reverse complement strand
TCGTTCCTCACAAATCACTCGAAGTGACATTCTGTTTTTTTAATGAGACTCCTTTTTTTAAATGACTTTGTTACCACTCCATGTTTGGATATGCACGCTGCATATATTGTAATTCTGTTAATATATAGCCCATGTGTTCTGTGTGAACACCTTGCTTTCCTCCTTTTTGGAAATATTTAGATTCTGGAACGGCTAACGTAGATTCTTCCAAAATATCAGACACGTGTTTATAATACATGTCTTTTAGTTTTGTTACATCTACACCTATTCCTTCGGCAACCATGGCTTTATCAGCATCAGTTTGATGAAATAACTCATCTGTATAGGGCCACAAATCATTTATTGCTGTTTGCATACGTTTGTTACTTTCCGCTGTACCATCGCCAAGACGCTTAATCCAATCAGATGAAAAGCGTTGATGATAACTTACTTCTTTAATGGATTTATTGGCAATTGCCGACAACGTTAAATCCGTACTTTTTTTCAATTCAGTTAAAAACAAAAAGTGATACACATCAAATAAAAATTGACGTGCCATAGTATATGCAAAATCGGTATCTGGTTGTTCCACTAAAAGAACATTTAAATATTCAC
>DIAL01000152.1:0-744 GCA_002414705.1 Flavobacteriaceae bacterium UBA5079 | reverse complement strand
GAAGCATAGCAATATCATCTTCAGTACGTCTATCGCCTGCTATTTTAGCAGCATATTGGTAATAACTACGTACTTGTCCAAATAAATCTAATGATATGTTGGTACAAGCAATATCGGTTTCCAAACTTGGACCATGACCTGTTAAGGCGCCCATTCTTTGTCCGAGGATTAATGAGTTATCGGCTATTCCTAGGATGTAGTTGTATAAATTTTGTTTAATCATGTTTAATCTTTGTGTAAGAGATTCATCGTATTGCTCTGAATGACATTTAGATTTGAATTATGAGATTCCTGCCTACGCTGGAATTTTACATGTATTTTACTTCATCTGGTAAATCATAAAATGTTGGATGGCGATAGACTTTATCTTGAGCTGGCTCAAATAATTCGCCATTATGTTCAGGATTTGAAGCTGTTACGTTTTTAGATTCTACGACCCAAATACTCACACCTTCATTACGCCTTGTATACACATCGCGTGCATTTTCTAGAGCCATTTCTGCATCTGCAGCATGCAGACTACCAAAATGACGATGTTCTAATCCGTTTTTACTTCTTACGAAGACTTCCCAAAGTGGCCAGTTTTTTTTCATATATTTTATGTTTAACAAGACAGTATGCTACCTTGTAAAATTACGCTGCTTTATACTATTATATAGCTTGCTTTTCTTTTCTTTCTTGTTGCTTTTCAGAATATGCCATGGCAGCATCACGAACCCATTCACCACCTTCCCAAGCTCCAAC
>DIAL01000114.1:1103-3186 GCA_002414705.1 Flavobacteriaceae bacterium UBA5079 | reverse complement strand
AATTTTTCCTTTCTTCTAATTTTGTGGTCATACCATTTAGCTTTCTAGATAAATCAGAATCCGTTTCAAAAAAGTCCTTGTCAACTGTTTTTATGATATAGCGCGACTGTGAACTTTCAATATTAGATTTGTTAAAATCATCATCCTTTTGGCAATTAGTAAAAACAAAAAAGACCAACAGAACTGTTAACCGAAGAAAAACTGGTTTAACTAATTTTGTTTTGTTTTGTTTTGTTTTGTTTTGTTTTGTTTTGTAAAATTCATGTTTTATTTTTAAATGGTTAGCCAACAAAACTAGACTAAATATACCGTTTATAAAATACGTATTTCTACGTAATTTTTGGGTTTTCGATGAAATATAATGTGTGCTTTTCAGAAAAACTATAACATACCGAGCAATTAAATTTAGTATAAACTATTATATTGGTTGGCTTGCGAGACAGAGCTAATGAAGCTATTTACACCTTTGTGGCTGTTGATGAAACCGGACGACCAATTCAAGTACCTGAAATTACACCAGAAACCGATTTAGAAAAAGAGCGTTATGATGCCGCTTTAAGGCGTAAGCAATTGAGTTTGGTTTTAGCAGGAAAAATGAAACCGAATGAAGCTACGGAATTGAAGGCTTTGTTTCAGTAAGAGATTTGTTTTTGTAAAATATAAAAACAGCCTGAATTTTCGTTCAGGCTGTTTTGTTCAAAATTTTAAAAGCCTAATTTTTAGGTCTATTATGATTAATCCATTGCTCTAAATCACCAATGTTGTCTTCTAAAAATTTATTCCAATCCATAGTATAAATATTTAATCCCTTTTCAGACAGTTTATTAATATACCAATCCTCAAATTTAAACCAAGCTAAATTATATAAATCATCATCCGAAATAGAACTTGTCCATTTTTCATTAATACTTTGCATTATTAGAGTATTGGATAAATGAGTTCTTTTAAAATCTTTATTATACATAAAGTTGTTTTCCAATATATATATTAATTTTTCATTCAACAAAAATGTTAATATCTTTAGAGTGATTTCTTTTAATTCATTTGGCTTTAAATTATTTGTTTTATTCTCAACATATTTAACTAATTGCCATAAATTTTCTAAATGAAATGGATGTAGAATATCAATATATATATTTTTAAAAATGTCAGACTTTATCATGGGATAAATTTAAGGGTAAATGAATTAGTACCTAACAATGAATTGAAATTTTGATATTCAATTACTCTAACTGCTGTTGGAACAGTAGTGGAATTCGGTCTTAAAATAATTTTTAGTCCATCTCCCATTTGGGCAACAATAACTGCTGGATTACTTGCAGATGGTGCAACGCTAATTGCATCTTTGGTTAATGATGCAAATAATGTTTCAGCTTTAGCTATTGTAGAATTTGGTATCAATCTAGAATTAGAATAGCCCGCAGTTCCAAGTTCTGTAGTTTTTAAAACTATTTTATTAAGTCTCGCACCACGCAATACCATGCTAACAGGGATTTTTTGAAGTAACTTTATAGCTGTATTAGCACTAGCTTCAAAAAGAGCGTAAGAAACAACTGGAATAACTAAATCAGTGACGATTGGGGTTACTACAGCATAAAGGTATTTTATGGTTAATTCACGGCAAGTTTGCTTTACTTGAAGGTAGATGTCTTGTACTTCACCTAAAGACATTGCATGGAACTCAGGAATTAGACTATCAATATAATCAGCATAAATTTCATCTTCAATATTCCCAAATTGTCTTAAATGATTAGTCATTCTTAAAATTTGAGTTTCATAATCTAATAAATCGCCAACATCTAAAGTTGGTAGCGATAATACCTCAATTGTTTCAATGACCATATCCACATCTTCTTGCGGATATTGGGTTAAAGCAGAATTAAGTCCATCAATATTAATTTGACTCTCAAGAAAATCACCAATCGCATCTTTTATTTCTTGATGATCTGCAAGCCAATCCCGTTGTTCCTGATTTAACTGAATACGATAAAAAGCTTTTGAACGCTGATTTAAAGCTGTATTGATATTTGAATAAGTGGTTGGGTTTTGTGGTATTCCACCTGAATTGGCATTGCCTGAATTG
>DIAL01000114.1:409-1000 GCA_002414705.1 Flavobacteriaceae bacterium UBA5079 | reverse complement strand
CTGAATTGGCATTGCCTGAATTGCCTGTAGATCCTGAAGGATTACTACCAGTATTTCCGCCAGATGGATTAGAAACTGATCCATTTCCCGATGGATTACTACTATTTTCACCTCCAGATGTGTTAGTACCTGAACTATTTCCTCCGTTAGAACTTGAATTAATTAACCATGGACATGTTGTCTCATTCCAACTAACTATATCGTTCCAACCTGTGCCTTGGCTTGAACCATACTCTTCCTCCCAACAAGTTACAGTACCTTGGTCAACATCAATAACAACAGTCAAAGGATCTAAAATAATGTCAGAATTAAAATTTCGTAAATATTCCATAGAAACTTTATCGTCAAGATCTACACTTATATTATTCGCTAAATTTTCTCTTTCGTTTTCCGTTAAGTTATATGTTACGATGAAAGTATCGTAATCACTATTTTCCGTATTAAATGAAAATAATAAATTTTGTATAAGATTGTTTTGGTCGCTATCTAACTTGTAAATAGGAAAAGTATACGAATGATATGTTCCATCTAAATTTTCAAGAAAGTTTACATCGTCTGTATCTACATAAAAATTATAGCTTGATAGAAACA
>DIAL01000114.1:0-269 GCA_002414705.1 Flavobacteriaceae bacterium UBA5079 | reverse complement strand
TAGAAACACGACTTTAGCACCACTTGATGTGTTATCTTGACTATCGTTGGAATTATTTTGAATATTATCTAATTGAGTTATCAAATTAGAGTTATTCTCTATTTCTTTAAAATTTTTTTCAGCAGTTAAATATGGGAGTTTATTAATTTGAATTTGTTTTTTATCTAAATCTGAATCCGTTTCACAATTTGTGAAAGCGATTGCAATGATAAAAACCAAAAATATGGTTTTTATTAACTGTTTTGTTTTTGTAAAATTCATGTTTTATT
>DIAL01000138.1:7983-10173 GCA_002414705.1 Flavobacteriaceae bacterium UBA5079 | reverse complement strand
TTTCTAAAAACGTTTCTGCAATCCATTTTGCACGAAGTGGATCCCCTGGTAAAAGGATGGTTTCAGCAATTTCTCCTTTTTTAGCTTCAATATGTACACTCATAATATTAATTAATTTTTGTGTTATTCTTTTTCCAATTCCTCCATAATAGAAACACCAGCAGAAGCACCTATTCTGTCCACTCCAGTTTCAATATATTTTTTAACGGTTGCTAAATTACGAATACCACCGGACGCTTTTATTTTGGCGCCATTTTTTATCGTTTTTCGTATCATTTTAACAGCAGTTAAGGTAGCGCCTCCTTTTGAGAAACCAGTTGAGGTTTTTATAAAATCAGCTTTAGCATCCAAACATATCTGGCATGCTTTAATGATTTCGTTTTTGGATAATTCGCTTATTTCTAAAATTACTTTAAGGGTTTTTGTACCTATAGCTACTTTTACATCACGTATGTCTGTATAGACGTTTACGTAATTTTTACTTTTTAGCATACCAATATTAATAACCATATCAATTTCATTAGCACCATCTTCAATAGCTTTTTTAGCTTCAAAAACTTTTACTTCTGTTGCACTAGCGCCCAGTGGAAAACCAACTACTGCGCATACTTTTACATTAGATTGGAAAAGTAATTCCTTTGCTAAAGGTACATAATACCCATTAACACACACACTAAAAAAGCGGTATTTCTTGGCTTCATCACAAAGTATTTTTATTTCTTTTTGGGTTGCAGCTGGTTTTAGGAGCGTATGATCTATATACTGATTAATATTCATAATTATATAAAAATAGGTTAAGTTGCTGCAAAAATACGATTAACTGTTTATATTTCTAGTCTTATCAATAAACTTTATAAAAAATTTAGGGTTTGTCTCTGTTTTACAAAATCAATATACTTTTTTTTAAGTTTATTGTGTTGAATTATAGTCTTTTAAAGCGCGTGGTTTTCATCTATGATTTTTGTCAGTATTAAAAGGTTTTTTTGAAATTACTTTTGAAGTATAATTTTAAACTTTATATCATGAAAAAAATAATTTTTAGTGCATTATTACTGTTCGTATTTACATTTAACGCACAAGCACAGGAAAATCAAACATCATCAGACGATTACAGTAAATGGCAGGCTCGTTTCAGGCTTATAGCTGTTGTTCCATCTCCAGGTGATGATATTGAAGGTGCTGATGTGGATATTTCAACCAGTTTTGTTCCAGAATTGGATTTTACATACTTCTTTACTAAAAATATTGCTGCCGAATTAATTTTAGCAACAACAAAGCATGATGTAGAAGTTGTAGATGGTCTTGATTTAGGACATGTATGGTTGTTACCTCCAACTTTAAACTTACAATACCACTTTTATTTCGGTGATTTTAAACCTTATGTAGGTGCTGGTATTAACTATACTATATTTTACGGAATTGATGAAGGTGATGTGGCTGGAATGGATTATGAAAATTCTGTTGGTTTTTCATTTCAAGTGGGTGTTGACTATAATTTAAATGACAAGTGGTTTTTAAACCTAGATGTTAAACAGCTATTATTGTCCACAGACGTTGAAGTAAATGCTGGTGGTGGTACAGTAATACCTGTTGAAGTAGATATTAACCCATTAGTTATAGGTGTTGGTATTGGTAGAAAATTCTAATTAGCGTTTTTAATAATCAGAGTTAAAAAAGCCGCATTCATGCGGCTTTTTTTATATACTTAATCTTTTAAAATCGTGTTTACCCATTCAACAGCTTTGCTTAACGAATTAAATATTTTATAAGGTTTATCGAAAAAATCAAGTTCATATTCAGTGTTTTGCTTCATCAAGGGTGATTCTGAAATCATAGCTATAGCAACTAGATTTGGTATTCTTTCTGTTTCTACGTAGGTTAAAGGATCTACAGAATAGGAATTCACTCGGTTGGATATATAGACAATATTTTTTCCAGTAAAGTGTTTCTGAATGATTTCATTTAATTTTTGGCTATGTTCCGGATGAATTTCCATGCCTTCCCGTATTTGACAAACCAAAAACTCGTCAAAAATAAAAAGTTCTGCTCGCGGTAAATCATAATAATGAAACATGCCCATATTTAATATTTATTTATTTATTTATTTGATGAAAAAACAGTTTTTTCATCACTATTCCAATAAGTTACGTTTTTTATTTGAATTTAAAGCCATGTTTTGTTTTTATATTT
>DIAL01000138.1:7287-7824 GCA_002414705.1 Flavobacteriaceae bacterium UBA5079 | reverse complement strand
AAACATATTTTTGTTACCTATTAATAAAAATTATAAATTCATGAAGTTATTAAAATTTTATTATGTGCTTGCAGCGCTGCTTTTAAGTGTTAACATTCAAGCTCAAATTTCGGACACAGATTTCCCTGTAAATCAACTTATTTTAAACGAAAACCTTATGGTAAAAGGAAGTGGATGTATTGGAACTGATTGTCCAGATGCACCTGTTTTTGGTTTTCATACCATTCGTTTAATGGAAAATAACCTACGTATTGCTTTTGATGATACTAGTGCTTCTGGTACTTTTCCTGCAAATGATTGGGAAATAACCATTAATGATACAGCTAATGGAGGAACTAATTTCTTTGGTGTAACAGATGTAACAGCTAACACAAGTCCTTTTAAAATTATGGCTGGTGCTGGTAGTGATGCTTTGTTTGTCAGTGCGTCGGGTGGAAATGTTGGATTAGGTACCAATGCTCCTGTGGTTGAACTACATATTACCGATGGCGATTCTCCTGCTTTACGTTTAGAGCAAAATGGCGCTTCTGGATGGAC
>DIAL01000138.1:468-7130 GCA_002414705.1 Flavobacteriaceae bacterium UBA5079 | reverse complement strand
CTTCTGGATGGACTTCACAAACGTGGGATGTGGCTGGAAATGAAACCAATTTTTTTATTAGAGATGTAACAGGTGGAAGTAAATTACCATTTAAAATAAAGCCAGGTGCACCAGATAATGTCATATTTATTGCTGCAACTGGTGCTTTAGGTGTTAATAATGCATCACCAAATGGTAATGCATCTTTAGATTTAGGCGCTACAAATAAAGGGTTAATTTTAAACCGTTTAACAAATGCTGAACGAACCACATTATCAGGTGGTGCAGTTGCAGGGATGATGGTTTATGACACCGAAGATAATGCAACCTATACTTGGGATGGGGCAGCGTGGGTTGAGCCAGGAAGTGATAATCAGAACATGGCATCAGCAACACTTTTAGGAACAACACTAACGGTTGCCATTGAAAATGGAACTTCTGTGGATGTGGATTTATCACCAATTTTATCAACATTACAGGCGGAAAATTCAGCACAACAGGCTCAAATAGATGATTTATTGGCACGAATGACAGCATTAGAACAATGTGCCTGTGGAGGTACTTTGCATGTTCCCGAGGTAGAAACAAATGAAAACAGTATTCAATTGGGACAGAATGTTCCAAATCCGTTTAATACACAATCGGAAATCTCGTATTTTATTCCTTCTAAATACAGAAGTGCTAAAATAGTATTAACCTCATCTTTAGGTCAGGTTATTTCATCTGCTGCCATTACACAATTTGGTAAAGCAGGATCTTTAACTATTCAAAAAGCGCAATTACAGTCAGCTATTTATTATTATACATTATATGTAGATGGCAAAAAAATTGAAACCAAACGCTTAATTGTTAAATAACAAGTAGAAATTAGTTTAATGCAAAAAGCAACGTGCCTCTTTTTATAGATTTACGTTGCTTTTTCAAACTAACTAACCAACTTATTAACTAAAACGTTCCTTCGGACTTTTTATTTTCGTTTTAACGAAACTTTAATAGTCTTCTTAATATTCTTCAGATACTAAATCACCTTGATTTCTAAAAACTAATTTGTCATCAAAAGCATCCAGTAGAATAATACTATCTGTTGAAACGGTTCCAGATAAAATTTCTTTACTCAATTCATTTAAGACTTCTTTCTGAATAACACGTTTTACAGGTCTTGCACCATATTCTGGATCGTATCCTTTTTTAGCTAAATACGCAATAGCTTCTGGTGTTGCATCAAAAGTAATACCTTGCTTTCCTATCATTTTAGTGATGCTTTTTAATTGTAATCCTACAATTTCTGTAATATTTTCCTGTGTTAAAGGCGTAAACATAATCGTATCATCTATACGATTTAAAAATTCAGGTCTTACCGTTTGCTTTAATAAGCCAAGCACTTCTATTTTTGCTAGTTCCATAGCTGCGTCCACATCTTTTGTGGCTTCAAATTTCTCTTGAATTATTTGACTTCCCATATTGGAGGTCATAATAATAATCGTGTTTTTAAAATCTGCAAGTCGCCCTTTATTATCCGTTAAATGTCCTTCATCTAATACTTGTAATAAAATGTTGAAGGTATCAGGATGCGCTTTTTCAATTTCATCTAATAAAACGACTGAATATGGCTTGCGTCTTACTGCTTCTGTTAATTGTCCGCCTTCATCGTAACCTACGTATCCTGGAGGTGCACCAACCAATCTACTTACTGCATGACGTTCTTGATATTCACTCATGTCAATTCTAGTCATTGCAGCTTCATCATCAAATAAATATTCAGCTAGTGCTTTTGCTAATTCCGTTTTTCCAATACCAGTAGTACCTAAAAACAGGAAGGTTCCAATGGGTTTTTGTGGGTTTTGTAAACCAGCTCTTGATCGTCTAACAGCATCACTTACTGCTACAATAGCTTCTTCTTGTCCAACAACACGTTTGTGTAATTCGGATTCTAGCTTTAAAAGCTTTTCACGATCGCTTTGTAGCATTTTAGAGACTGGTATTCCTGTCCATTTGGCTACAACTTCGGCAATATCATCATAAGTGACTTCTTCTTTAATTAATGAACTTTCACTTTGATTTGCTTGCAATTCTATTTGAAGTTTTTCCAAGTGTTCTTGTGCGTCTTTTATTTTTCCATAACGTATTTCCGCTACTTTCCCGTAGTCGCCATCCCGTTCAGCACGTTCAGCTTCTAGCTTAAACTCTTCAATATCGGATTTTGCGGTTTGGATATTATCAACGACTTCTTTTTCGCTTTTCCATTTCGCATTAAGCTCATTGCGTTCTTCTTTTAAATTAGCTAAATCTGCACGTAATGATTTTAATTTCGTTTCGTCTTTCTCGCGCTTTATAGCTTCAATTTCAATTTCCAACTGCATGACTTTTCTATCCAAAACATCTAATTCTTCTGGTTTGGAGTTGATTTCCATACGTAATTTAGCAGCAGCCTCATCCATTAAGTCAATGGCTTTGTCTGGTAAAAAACGATTGGTTATATAGCGTTCCGATAATTCCACAGCACCAATAATAGCTTCATCTTTTATACGAACTTTATGATGCGTTTCATACTTTTCTTTAATACCACGAAGGATAGAAATAGCGCTTTCTGTATCTGGTTCATCGACCATTACTTTCTGAAAACGACGTTCTAAAGCCTTGTCTTTTTCGAAGTATTTTTGATACTCATCTAAAGTTGTTGCTCCAATAGCACGTAATTCGCCTCTTGCTAGTGCTGGTTTTAAAATATTAGCGGCATCCATGGCGCCTTGGCCACCACCTGCGCCAACAAGCGTATGGATTTCATCAATAAAAAGGACAATATCACCTTCGCTAGTGGTGACTTCTTTAATAACGGCTTTTAGGCGTTCTTCAAATTCACCTTTATATTTGGCGCCTGCAATAAGTGCTCCCATGTCTAAAGCGAAAATTTGTTTATCCACTAAATTTTCAGGTACATCACCATCTACAATTCTATGTGCTAATCCTTCGGCAATAGCGGTTTTTCCCGTACCAGGTTCACCCACTAAAATCGGGTTGTTTTTGGTTCTACGCGATAAAATTTGAAGAATGCGTCGTATTTCTTCATCACGACCAATAACAGGATCCAATTTTCCGTCTTTTGCTAATTGGTTCAGGTTTTTAGCGTATTTATTTAATGAATTATAGGTTTCTTCTTGACTTTGAGATGTTACGCGATCACCTTGACGTAATTCGTCAATAGCTGCTTTTAAATGTTTTTCTGAAACACCTTGATCTTTTAACATTTGTGAAATTTTGCTATTAGATTTAAAAATAGCCAAAATTAAGTGCTCGATTGACACGTAATCATCAGTCATTTTTTTAGCAATTATGGATGCTTCATTTAAGGTTTTTCCAGCCTCACGTGATAACATAATTTCGCCACCTGATACTTTGGCAAAACTTTCTAATTGCTTATCCAATGTCTGTTCTAATAACGATATGTTTACATTCAATTTTTTTAAAATGAATGGTAGTACATTTTCATCAACATTAAAAAGCGCTTTAAAAATATGTTCGTTTTCTATTTGTTGATGCCCGAAGCCTTGTGCAAGTTGTTGCGCTTGCTGAATGGCTTCCTGTGATTTTATGGTATAATTATTTAAATTCATAGTATTGTATATTCCGTTTAACAGAATGTTTTTTTTGAAATGTTATTACTAGTTGTTGTGTTCGAGATGTATAAGTCAACAATCTTACCAGTATGTTTTTGTTGACAAAATGTCTGTTTTTTACAGTGTTGGCGTGACTTTTCGTCAGTTTGTAAGATTGTTTAACTTCCTCCGACTACCTCTTTGTAAATTAAAAAGACGATAATTAGTATGAGTTTTATAAATAAATTATTTGGAGGTTCAACAGAACCAAAAGAAGAAAAACTACTGCCTTGGAAAAATTTAACAGCTGTTTCGCAATTGGGTGAGATAGCTAAAAAATCTAACGTAAAAACCCAGATTATCTTCAAACATTCCACACGTTGTGGAATAAGTAGGATGGTTATGAATCAGTTTGTAGAGGCATATAATGTAGATTTAAATGCCGATTTGTATTATTTAGATTTATTAAACTATCGAGATGTTAGTCAAGAAACGGGTTACATGTTTCAAGTGCTTCATGAGTCTCCGCAATTATTAATTATTAGAAACGGTGTTACTGTTGCGCATGCTAGTCATGGTGGTATAAATAGTTTGGAATTGGAACGCTACGCATAATAGTTTCTAAAGTATTTTTAAGCTCTCATTAATTTGAGAGCTTTTTTTATTACGATCTTTTTGATTTAGGTTACATCATTCAATTTATATCATTAAAAACCCTTATTTTTGCACACGATTTAAAAAGAAAAAGATGACAAAATATTATGTATTAGCAATTCTGTTTTTTGTGAGTTTCCAAGTTGTTTTAGCTCAAGGAATTACAGGTGAAAAAGTGGAATTCAATGTATCACAATTACCGGAAGTTTCTATTCCAGCCGATCAACAATTTTATACAGTAACCGTTAATTCGCCTTATAATATTACAACGGAAGATGTTGTTGCGCAATCTAAAGTAGATTTTCAAAATGAGTTAGAAAGTTACGATCAAAAAGTTATTGATAGTGAAGCGGAATACAAAGTAAAGTTAGCGCAACACGAAACAGATATTGCTTTAGCAAAAGAAAAATTTGAATTAGAGTCGAAAGAATTCAATGAATTATCCCTTTTAGAAAGATTAGCTTTAACCGATCAAGGAAAAAAGCCAGCTTTAGTTTTACCAAACAGACCAACGTACTATAAGCCAGCCGAACCTGTTTATCAAGATCCAAATTTAAATGATTACGTAATTGTTGATAACACTATTTTGGGTAGCCAAATTGTAATTAACGGTTTGGAGCGTGGTCAAAACATATTGAATGTTCAAGTGGAAATTGATAAAGTAAATTTTCAAGATAATGCTGGACAATCTTTTGCCAACCAACCAACAAAAATTATGGTTACGCTAAATGGTAAAGAAGATTTTAAAACAGAATTATTTACGGAATTCGAAATGATTTCTAATTATCCTACCAATAATATCAATAAGAATAGGGAAGAGAAGAATTATTTAGAAAAAGTAATGAAGTACATTAACCAATTGCTTAATGAGCGTTATGGTTATATTAATCAAAGAAAGTCCATGTATTTGGAAGTGGTTAAAAACCGAAAAAACACCTATGATGAGTTAGAAAAAGCACATATTTATGTTTTGACGAATTTAAAAAAGATTCAAGAAGATCCAAATTCACGTATGACAATTTCAGCTATGGAAAATATGCAAAAAGGGATTGATATATGGAATAATGCGTTGACTTTGGTCGATTATAAAGACTCTAAAGCTGACTACAACGCAAAAATTGCGCAATATATTTATTTCAACCTCATAAAACTGCATGTGGCATTAAACAGAAAAGAAGCAGCAGAGCAGTATTTAAACGACTTACAAGAAAATTTGGTAAATATCAAATTATCCTACGATGACGAAAAAACATTAGAGCGTTTAGAACAAGAAATCTACAATAATTAAACTTATGAAATATTCAACACTAATTTTTCTCCTAGTTTTTTCTTCAGTTTTACTAGCACAAAAAAATAATTATGGAGATAAATTTCCATTTAACCCAGAATCTGAAAAAGATGCTCAATTTGTGTTAACTGATAATTATAATACTTATTTGTTTAGTCACGTAAATGATCATGGTATGCAAAGTCAGCATGAAGTAATTCTGCGAAAATTCGATCAAAAAAATGCATTAGTGGATACGTTTAGTTTTGAATTTCCAGGCATGGGAGCAAGTACCTTATATAACTTTTTAGGTATGTATCAGCGTAATGAAAATGAAGTGGTAGCATACACACATGGTTATACTGGTAAAATGGATAAAATGGAAGTTCACGAAATTATTTTCAACAAAACAACCAGTTCTTTCTCTGAACGCTTAATTTTTACACATCCTATTGAATCCAACTCCAAATCGGGAGATATTGCTTTTCGCGTTTCAGAAAATGGTCAATTTGCGGCTTTAGTTTATACACCTTACTCCAAGCGTAAAGAACCAAATAAAAGCATGATTATGGTTTTCAATACAGCTAGTGGTGATGAAGTTTGGAAAAAAGATGTTGTTTTTAACGACACTAATGAAAAACATGTAGCAGTTACAAATTCTGGTAATATACTTTGGGTACGAATTGAGAAAGGTTTTAAAGCGGAAACAAATCAGATTATTGAAGTAACAGCAACAGAAACAAGGCAATTAGCTTTTCCAGAAAAAACAGCTTTATTTGAGCCGAAAGTATTTTCAATAGGAAGTCAGGACTATTTCATGGCTTTTTATGAAGACAAATCGTTTGGTGTTCAGGTTGGTAAATTTAACCGTTTATTAATGTATAGTATTACAGATGAAAAAGTGTTGAATGATAACAAAATTGAAGCGTTGACACAGTATAAAAGTTTAACAGGTTTTTCGCCTTCAGAAATTACTAATGTAAAAATCTCCGAACTTATTATTGCAGATAATAGCATTAATCTTATTCTAGAAACCATGTATAAAGCAGGAACGGTTAATAAACCTATGTTTGCTGGAAGTTCAGCGACCATTGAACAAGATTTAATTAAATATGGTGTTGGTTATGTATTACAAACCGATATGGCAGGGAAAGTAAACAATGCTACAA
>DIAL01000138.1:0-276 GCA_002414705.1 Flavobacteriaceae bacterium UBA5079 | reverse complement strand
ATGTTGCCAGAAATATCTAATTCATTAGGTATTATTAACGTACAAGGCGACTTTTATATCAATACTGGTTGGTATTATGGTCTATATAAACCAAGTCAATTAAATGATTTAAACGACGAATATGGTAGACAGCTTTTTGGCTATTCTACATTAAGTGATTATGGTGTATTTGTAAATCAATTAATGCACTATTCACCAGACAGTAGAATTCTAAAATTAGCACGTTACCATTCTGATAAAACGATGTCTTTAATGGATATGAGTAATTTTCCGAAG
>DIAL01000071.1 GCA_002414705.1 Flavobacteriaceae bacterium UBA5079 | reverse complement strand
TGCTACAACAAACCCGTAAAGGATCTTACAAGGATTTCTTTCATGCTATAAATCTTCTAGAAGAAGTAAGTATAAATTTTTAGAATTACTACCATAACTCATAAAATCGTTTTCTTTTTCTTTACTTTCTAACGTTTTAAAGTGTTTTATGGTGGTAATATTTGTAGGTATTTTTTTGGTGTTATTGTTTTTTATACCTCGTAGACCTTCTCCTATACTAGCAGTAATTTGGCTTGTTGTAGCAAATACAATAAAATTTTCCGGAAATTCAATCAATTTTTTTTCTGCTATTTGATTGGATGAAATTAAAAGTGAACCATCATCAGCAATTAAATTCTCGCAGGTAGTTAAAAAATAGTCTGCATCATTACTTACTCGAGTTACTTTTAAATCAGAATTTTTAAATTTAAGTCGAAGCTGCTCGTCATAAATTAAAACATGTTTATCTTCCCAATCGTTTTCTAAAATAATATTATTTAAGCTATCAAAAACTTCATCTAAATTATCACAATAGAGAAATTTACCACCATTAGCTTTGAAGTTTATTGTAAACCGCTCATCTATTGGTAGTTTTATTTCTGGCATATATTTGCCACGATCATTAGATTTTAATTCACTATCTGATTGATCAGATTTGGAACCAAAGATTTTTCTAAATAGACTCATTTATGTTTTAGCTATTAATAAGAGTATTTTAAGGTCTTTTTCAAATATAAAAAATCTTAAACGAACCGTAAGGCTAATTTAAGATTTTAAATAAATGTTAACAGAAAAATTTTAATTTATTCTTCTTCTTCAGTAACAATTACTGGTTTGTCAAATGGTCGTTTACCAAATATTTTTTCTAAATTATCTTTAAAAATAACTTCTTTTTCCAATAATACATCTGCTAATTGCGTCAGTTTATCTTTATTTTCTTCTAGAAGATTAATAGCACGTTGGTATTGCTCTTCTATAATTCTAGAAATTTCATCATCAATTAGTTCAGAAGTCTTTTCACTATATGGTTTTGTAAAACCATATTCGCTTTGACCTGATGAGTCGTAATATGTTAAGTTTCCTACTTTTTCACTTAAGCCATATACAGTTACCATGGCACGTGCTTGTTTGGTTACTTTTTCCAAATCGCTTAATGCGCCTGTTGAAATTTGATTAAAAATCACTTTTTCAGCAGCTCGACCACCTAAAGCGGCACACATTTCATCAAGCATTTGTTCTGGTCTAACAATTAAGCGCTCTTCTGGTAAATACCAAGCAGCTCCTAATGAACGTCCTCTAGGAACAATAGTTACTTTTACTAAAGGTGCGGCATGTTCCAACATCCAACTAACCGTTGCATGACCAGCTTCATGATACGCAACAGCTTTCTTTTCTCCTGGAGTAATAATTTTATTTTTCTTCTCCAGACCACCTACTATTCTATCTACAGCATCTAGAAAATCTTGCTTATCAACGGCTTTCTTCCCATTTCGGGCAGCAATTAAAGCCGCTTCATTACAAACGTTTGCTATATCTGCTCCAGAAAAACCTGGTGTTTGCTTGGATAAAAAATCTATATCTAAATCGTCTGCCTTTTTTAAAGGTCTTAAATGAACTTCAAAAATTTCTTCACGTTCACGAACATCTGGAAGATCAACAAAAATTTGTCTATCAAAACGTCCAGCACGCATTAAGGCTTTATCTAAAACATCAGCTCTATTGGTTGCAGCAATTACGATGACGTTTGTATTAGTGCCAAAACCATCCATTTCGGTAAGCAATTGGTTTAGTGTATTTTCACGTTCATCATTAGAACCTGACATATTATTTTTTCCACGAGCACGACCGATAGCATCTATTTCGTCTATGAAAATAATGGCTGGTGATTTCTCTTTGGCTTGTTTAAACAAATCACGAACTCTAGAAGCACCTACTCCAACAAACATTTCAACAAAATCTGAACCTGACAAAGAGAAAAACGGAACTTTTGCCTCACCTGCTACAGCTTTGGCTAATAAAGTTTTTCCGGTTCCTGGAGGTCCTACTAACAAAGCTCCTTTAGGAATTTTACCTCCTAAATTGGTGTATTTTTCAGGGTTTTTAAGGAAATCTACAATTTCTTGAACTTCTTCTTTAGCGCCTTCTAGACCTGCAACATCTTTAAATGATGTTTTTACATCTGTATTTTCATCAAATAATTTGGCACGAGATTTTCCAATATTAAATATTTGGCCTCCTGCTCCACCGCCAGAACCACCAGACATACGTCTCATAATAAAAATCCAAACACCGATTAATAATATAAATGGTAGGAGTCCAATTAAGAAATCACCCCAAAGATTTTGTTCGGTTTTGTATTCAACTTTTGGTTTCGGGTTTAAATTTTCCGTTTGTATTACTTTAGCTATATCGTCCTCAAAGTTTTGAAGATCACCAAACTCAAAACGGTAGTTTGGTAATTTAGTAGCTGTTGGTAAAAGTGATGTTGGCTTGGAATTTTTATGTGTTTCTTTAGCTTCAGCTTCGGCTGTTAAATACACTTTAGCTTCGCGTCTGTTTACAATTTCCACTTTATCCACATCACCATCTCTTAAGTATGTCATAAATTGAGAAGGAGTCGTTGGATTTGTTTCATCAAATCCGCTACCTCCCAAAATTTGCATGACAATAAATAAAACGATAGCGCCTCCATAAACCCAATACATATTGAATTTTGGTTTCTTATTTTTATCTTTCTTGGTATCCTTATTCATTAATCTCCCTTAATAGTTTGTTTCAATTACCGTTGTTTTTGCATCACCCCAAAGACTTTCAATATCGTAATATTCTCTAATATGCTTTTGGAATACGTGTACAACAACATTAACATAATCCATTAAAACCCATTCAGCATTTTCTGATCCTTCTATATGCCAAGGTTTGTCTTTAAGGGATTTACTAACTTGTTTTTGTATGGAACTAACGATTGCGTTTACTTGTGTATTAGACGTTCCTTCACAAACAATAAAATAGTCACAAACCGTCTTTTCTATTTCTCTTAAATCTAAAATTGTAATCTCTTTTCCTTTAACCTCTTCTATGCCTCCAATGATCGTTGTAATGAGTTGGTCTGCAGTAAATTTTTCTTTCGTCATTAAATTGAATTAATTTGTGCAAAGTTATTATTTTTTAGTTCTTTATACCGTAAAAAAATCATAAGATTTTACGTATATACTTAATAATTTAACGAATGCATATAATCAAACTTAATGCCACCGATTCTACCAACTCGTATTTAAGAGCGTTAAGTGTAAGTAATACGCTAGATGATTATACCATTGTTAGCGCAAAACAGCAAACAAAAGGTAGAGGTCAACGTGGTACAAATTGGGAGTCTGAAATAGATAAAAACTTGATGTTTAGCGTATTCAAGAATGTTTCGTTCCTAGATTTTCAAGATAATTTTTATATAAGCATCGTAACATCTTTAGCATTAGTTAAAACATTACAACAGTTTTTAATACCTAAAATAAGCATTAAATGGCCTAACGACATTTTGTCAGAAGACAAAAAAGTTTGTGGCATTCTCATTGAAAACACTATAAAACAAAATACTTTTGGCGATACTATTATAGGAATTGGCCTAAATGTGAATCAGACACAGTTTGAAAAACTTCCAAATGCCACCTCATTAAAAGTAATTGCTGGAACTAACTTAAATACAGACGAGCTATTATTAACAATTATTGCTAATTTAAAATTCTATTTTAGGCAACTTAAAAACAGCCAATTGGAGCTTTTAAAAAACACGTATGAAAGCCATCTGTTCAGAAAAAACAAACCTTCTACTTTTAAAGATAATGATGGTTGCTTGTTTACTGGATATATACAAGGTGTATCAAATTCTGGCAATTTACGTGTTTTATTAGAAGACGAAATTATTGCTGAATACGAGTTAAAAGAAATTTCCTTATTGTATTAATTATATGGCTTTTGGCATATTGGTAGCCAACGTTTCAATAAATTTTGAAATAGGACCTTTTATCATCATGGCCATCATAGCATTAAATTCACCGCTAAATTGTAATTGAACTTCACTTGTATTAGCATCAATTTCTTCAATATTTCCTATTAAAGAAAAATCTAATTTTCCGCCTGCTGCACCAAGAACAATTTTATTAGGAGATATCATTTCTTTTTTCTGAAGCACTATTTCTGGCATACCTTTTAAAGCAAATAAAAATTTATCCTCGCCTAATACTTCAAATTTACTAATGTTTTCAGGCATTAATTTTTCAAAGTTTTTAATATCAGATAAGAAATTAAATACCGTTTCTGGCGATTTATTAATAGTTGTTTTAGGAGATTCTAAATTCATAATTAGGGTTGTAATAAATAATTTGTTTAATTTATTTTACTAATATCAATTAGCGTTCCATTCTGCTGGATTAGCGTTCCAAGATGCTAAAATGGCCTGCTCTTTTGTAGAGATATAATTTGTGTTGTAAGCTTGCTCTAAAAGCGAATCATAATCACTTAATGTTGTTAACTGCACATGTTCTTTTTCAAAATTCTCCTTTGAAACATTAAAACCATACGTAAAAATAGCCATCATACCTTTAACATTAGCATGATTCTCTTTTAAAGCGCGCACAGCATTTAAGCTACTTTGCCCTGTACTTATTAAATCTTCCACTACAACTACGTTTTGTCCTGGCTCCAAATGTCCTTCAATTTGGTTTTGTCGACCATGGCTTTTGGCTTCAGGTCTTACATATATAAAAGGCAAACCTAAATATTCTGCAACCAGCATACCAATACCTATGGCTCCTGTTGCAACACCAGCAATAACATCTGGTTTCCCATATTGCTTTTCAATTTGTTTTGCCATAGTTTCGCGAATGTAATTACGGATTGGCGGATAAGAAAGCACGATTCTATTATCACAATAAATAGGAGATTTCCATCCAGAAGCCCATGTAAAAGGGTCTTTTGGCTGTAATTTTATGGCATTTACCTGAAGCAATACTTCGGCAGTTTTTCTGGCAGTATCTTTGTTAAAAATCATAAAAACAAAATTACACATTTTTACCTAATCTTCATTTTTAAAACGTGAATTAAAATTAATTTTTTAATTCTATGGCTATCCTATATTTTTTAATATTTTTACAAAACCTAATTGCAACAGCAGACACTATGTATAAAGTTTTTGTTAATGATAAACCTATTATCTTAACAACAGAAGTTGAAAAAGAGTCGTCTTTTAAAAACTACTTATTAAAATCTGTTGCTATCTCTAAAGTTATCAAGGAACTCAATAAGAAATCTGTTGAAGAAATCCATCTTATCCATGCCAAGGAGAAAAAATTATTAAAAAAATTTCTTAAAAAACTTCCAAATGTCATAGCTGGTGGTGGAAAAGTTTATAATGATAAAGGTGATATTTTGTTTATTTTCAGAAATGACAAATGGGATTTACCGAAAGGCAAGACGGAAAAAAAAGAAACTATTGAAACTACAGCCATTCGTGAAGTTGAAGAGGAAACAGGTGTTCAAGGACTAAAAATAACCAAACCACTTGAAACGACGTATCATATTTTTAAACGCAACGGGAAATATAAAATAAAAATTACCTACTGGTTCGAAATGACAACATCCTATTCCGGTATTTTAGAACCTCAAGAAAATGAAGGCATTACTAAAGTCGCTTGGTTAAATAATGAAGAAACCCATGAAGCTTTAAAAAATAGCTACGCCAATATTAAATTGCTTTTCTAAATTACAAAAAGTAAAATACTCCACATATATTTTCAAAAGAGAAACCTCTTAAAAGCACCTAAAACACTAATATATAAATTTTTATAATGCGCTTTATAAAATAATTTATTCAAATTCATCTATTTGTATTCTTATTTTTGTTTAACTTTGACCAATAATATTTAAACAAAAAATGATGAAATTAGAAACTACATTCAGATTTCCCAAATCTACCATCCTACTTTTGTTTATATTTAGTTTTTCTTTACAGTCTTACTCACAAGATTCCGATGAACGAAGAAATTGTGGCGAAATAGAAGGATTCGAATTTTCTAACGGCTCGGAAAGCATGGCCATAGAAAATGGAGGATCTTACAATATAGCTGATATTCCTTCCAATGCTTTCATTAATTTATTAGTAGATGGATATTCACAAAGTGTTCGTTATGCTGTGCGAAATGACAATACTAATGAATATGACTACATCACCGAAAATGTAATTCCTTATACCTATCCAGCAGGAAATCGCGCTTGGAATTTAGGTACTGGAACATTTACTATTCGTGCAGATTTATACAGGAGAAACAACGGATCTGGTCCACGTTGTGATCGTGAAATGATTACATTTACTATATCCGAAACTTGCAATGCTTTTGCGGGAACTGCAACAGCTACTGCATCTACTGTAACTTTAGTTGATGGGATGGCAACAATTTCAGCTACTCCAAATGGTGATGCCGTTATTCCAGATGGATTTAGAATGGGCTATGTATTAACACTTGGTGAAAATTTAGTAATTGTTGATGGTGATGATGTTTCATCTTTTCCTGTTACAGAACCAGGAAATTACACCATACACCCAATTGTTTACAACCCAGATACATTTGATGTGAGTATTGTAGAATTCGGCGTTACAACTGGTGTAGATGTGCTGGGTTTAATCTCCCAAGGTGGTGGTGATATTTGCGCGTCGCTTGATGTTACTGGTGCACCAATTACAGTGGAAAGTTGTACGGCTGATGCTGGAACACTTATGGCTAACATGGATTCTGCTTGTTTAGTAGATGGTATGGCAACTATTTCGGCTACATTTAATAATGATGCGGTTATTCCTGATGGGTATTCTTCCATTTACGTGTTAACGCAAGGCGAAGGTCTTGTAATCGTAAACGCTGGTGCTGAAGCAAGTTTTCAAGTAACCGAAGGTGGAAATTATACGATTCACACGTTGGTTTACAATCCTGACACATTAGATTTAAGTATCGTGGAATTAGGTATAACTACTGGTTTTGATGTCTTCGGACTTATTATTCCTGGTGGTGGAACCATTTGCGCAGCTCTTGATGTAACTGGTGCTCCTGTGTCTGTTGAAAACCCAATGGCTGGAACTTTAACGGCTAACATGGATATGGTTTCTTTAGCTAATGGTACGGCTACTATTTCAGCTACTCCAAATGGCGATATTAATATTCCTGATGGATATTCTTCCATATATGTATTAACGCAAGGTGCTGGTTTAGTTATTGTAAACGCTGGTGCTGAACCAAGTTTTGACGTAACGGAAGCTGGAAACTATACTATTCACACGTTAGTTTACAATCCAAATACATTAGATTTAGGTATCGTGGAAATTGGTGTTACAACTGGTGTAGATGTGTTGGGTTTAATCTCCCAAGGTGGTGGTGATATTTGCGCGTCGCTTGATGTTACTGGTGCTCCTGTTGAAGTTACAGAAGAATCCTGTACAGCTCAAGCTGGAACCATGTATTCTAACAATCCAATTTCTTGCTTAATGTACGGCATGGCAAGCATAGAAGCTATGCAAAACAGACCTGCAGTAATTCCAGATGGTTATCAGCAATTATTCGTGTTAACTGAAGCATTTTCATTAACCATATTAAATGTATCTCCAACACCAAATTTTGATGTTTCCAACAGGGGTTTCTATAGAATACACAGTTTGGTTTACAATCCTGAAACATTAGATTTAAGCATTGTTGTTCCTGGCGAAACAACTGGTTTTGATGTGGTAAACTTGATTAACAACAACGATATATGTGCCTCTTTAGATGTTCATGGTGCTGTTAACTTGGTATTAGGCTACAACTGGTTCTGTAGTTTCTTTAACAACTACTACCATAAAGATGCTGAAAACCAATCTACTGATGTAAATAACTACATCAAAGATTACAACAGCTACAAAACCTTTGAAGATGATTTCATTGCCAATAACTCTGAAATTAACTTATTTCCAAATCCAGTTAAGTCAACATTAAATGTTTCAATTCAAACGTTTGATGATGAAGTAATGACATACGAGATGAGAGACATGAGTGGAAGACAAGTAGCCAATGGTTCAAACAACAGTTTAAATGCTGGAACAGGACAAATTGATGTAACGAATTTAGCAAATGGTATGTATATCATAACCTTTGAATCTGAATATCGTACAATTATCAAAAAAGTTATGGTGAACAAATAAATGAAAATTGAAAAAGAAAATTTTGCCCCTAAAGGCTTCCAGAATTCTGGAAGCCTTTTTTATTTAAGAATTTTGAGTGCGTTTAAGAAAACCTCTTTCAACTGTTTCGGCATCTGATTACAACTAGAATATTTCTGATTTATCTCCAACTCAACACCTATATAATTTTCTTTAAACTGCTTTCTTAAATAGGTTGGAAACCCGTCTGCCTTGCCTAAATATGGCTGGTTAAACCGAACTTTTAATTCATTATCCCTTTTTAATAATTCCGTTTTCAAACTTTTACAAAATTGTTTTTCTTTAGGAATTCCAGAATCGTACAATAAACCAATATCAACGTGCCTTTCTTCATCTTCCCAAATAGGTGTAAAACTGTGAATAGAAATATGTAAAACAGTTTCTCCTTCCTGTAAAAATTGTGAAATTACATCTTCAATAGCATCTCGATACGGTTTATAAAACTGATCTATAATTTTCAGCCTATCTGCTTTTGAAAGTTCTCTTGTAAATTCTGAAAATAAGTTTTTGTGATGAAGTGACCTGTTTAATTCAATTAGTAAGCGACTTGTGGTACTGAATTTCGAATAATCAGCAAGTTGTTTTAAAGACTCAAAAGTATCTAGGGCACCCAAATCAAAACCACGATGCGAATTTAAAACAGCTTCTTGATTTACAAATAGAGCCTTATATTCTTTTGGAATATCATAACCTCCATGCTCACAGGTTAAAACAAGTTTCACGGTTCAAACATCTGGTTTGTATTCAGACAATCTGCCAAATCCCAATACACTTTTTTAAGATTTACTTCTGAAAAATCGTTATTTACAGCCTTCAAAATTCGTGTTGCCAGAGTACCTTCACTTAAAATACAATTTATAGCTTCATGATGCGATTCGTGAATAGCATCCTTTGTTAACTGAAATAGATGCTGCCATAAAACTTGAACTGTGATGGTTTCTTCTAATTGGAACAATTTCAAATATTCTAAATTTGAAATCTCATACTGTTCACCTACTTTAATAATTGGGTTTAATATGACGAATAAATCTTCTTTAACCCATTTTTTCTGCTCTTGTAAAGTCGCTAATTTTTTATCTACTAACAATTTCAAAACAGCAATAATAAGCGCACAAATAGCGATATCGGCTTTTGGACATTCTTGAATATCCACCAAGCGAATTTCAATAGCATTTCTATCAAAACGCGCAATAGCACCTCGAGAATTTAAAAAGTGATGATCTAAAATATGGTTGGTATCATGCGGTTTTATGGCGCGTTTTATTGGTTCGAAAATAGTTGCATAATAATCAACCTTTGTAAAAGCGCGTTCTGGAATAACCAAGCCTGTTAATTCAGGAATTTCCTTTTGGTTGGTTTTATAGTATTCTAATCTGGCATCTTTAAAGCCTGTATTTTTGCCTTCTAAAATGGGAGAACTCGCACATAATCCAGGAATAAGCGGCAAAATAATGCGAATTGCAGCATGTAGTTTTTCAAATTCTTTATCATCAAAAAACGGCAAGTTAATGTGCGTACTCTGCACATTACTCCAGCCATGACCTTTGCAATTAAAAATTCGGTTGTACAATTCATAAACCTCACTATAACTGTGTTTCCACAGTTCTGTATCAGTCAACGGATTCAATAATGGATGTGCAGCGGTTGGTAGCAATTTAGAATCAAATTGTTTTAACAACGCATTAATTTCTAATACATTTTTATGAAACAACTCAGATAATCCATTCAAATCAGATGTTGGTCCATTCGTTTTTAATTCCACCACGTGAGCCACCAATTCATTACTCCAAGCAATAGCGCCATTTTCTACATCAGACGTTAATTCACCTGCTTTTTTAGTGAGCAATTTATCTACAATGGCAGCAGGTTTAAACGTATTGAACACTAACATATATTCCAATTCAATACCGTAAACTTCAAACAAATGATATCTTTTAGCACTCATAATTAATCTAATCTATTTTTTAAAGCCGTTAAAATCTCCACATAAACGGCATCACCATAAAAACGATCTTCCACGCCAAAATCTATATTTGGGTTGTCGTTAATTTCAATAACCATCGGTTTTTCATTAACCACTTTAATATCTATTCCGTAAAGACCTTTACCCATTAATCTAGCTGATTTTAAGGCCATATCTAAAACAATTTTCGGAACGTCTTCTATAGGTAAACAATCAGCATTTCCATCTTGATCGTCTTTCTTTTTCGCGTCCCAATTATAAATCTGCCAATGCCCTTTTGCCATGTAATATTTGCAAGCAAAAAATGGTTTATCATCTATAATACCAATGCGCCAATCATAATCCGATGGACAGAATTCCTGCGCAATAATAAGATCGGATTCTTTAAGCATACTGTTTACTAACGTATTAAATTCGGCTTCTGTTTTAGCTTTTTTTACACCAAAAGAAAAAGTAGAATCTGGTGCTTTTAACACACATGGCAAACCAACTTGATTAATGACCTCATTCCGATTATCTTTATGAACAATAATGGTTTTTGGCGTAGCAATATTGGCATTGTTCAACGCTTCTGCCATATAGACTTTATTACAACATTTTAAAATAGCATCTGGATAATCCACAATGGCAATCCCATCTTGTTGTGCTTTTCGTGCAAATGCATAGGCTTCATTATTTACTTCTGTACTTTGACGAATTAATAAGGCATCAAAAGATGATAAGCGCGATAAATCTTTAGGCTCTATAATTTCGGCGTAAATATTCATTTTTTCAGCTACGTCAATAAATTTTTTAAGCGCTTTAGCATTACTAGGAGGTGCTGGATCATTAGGATTTACCAAAATAGCTAAATCAAAATCAGACTTGGTTAATTTAGGTGTATCATACCGTTTTTTAGCAAAATATTGATTCGCAAATTCATGAACACTACTTATATGTTCTTCTGGAATTTCCGATTCAGAAATAGCCCGAATACTCTGCACATTCCATTTAGTGGTGTGATTAAATTTTACACGCAAAAATGGCACTTGAAAATGCTTATAAAACAGCGCACTTAATTCCTTATATTTTTGAGCTACATTTTGCCCAAAATAAATGCTTAAGGTAAAGTCTTGAGATTTGATATTTTTCAGACTCTGCTGAATAACATCATCAAACTCATCGGACACAATCCTAACGAGTTTCAAGGCTTTCAGATCAACAATATTCTTAACCGTTGGAATTGCTAAATGCCCTCTTGCTTCTGCTAAAAGCGACACATAATATCCTTTAGATTGATACGAATAATCTTTACACAAGTTAAAGATTCTTGCGTTTTTTAAAAGTGAAAATTGTGGGTTGGTCAGGTAATCTTGTGATGAAATCACGGTAATGTTCTCAATCGAAAAATTCCATTTTTCTGGTTGATTAACAACAATGTATTTGTTCATTAAAAACGCATAAGCGCGATATAAATTTTACACAAAATTAGCATATTTTCCAATAGCTTTTACATGGCTTAAAAAATATTTTAAAGACAAATAAAACCAAATAAAAATAAGATTACCAACACATTACAAGGCATTTATTCAACACGACAAACAGGATATTGCATATAAGCTGGCTCATAATGGTTGGAGCGTTCATACAACCAATTTAATTGCGCATACCAATTATTAGCAAATTGAGATTCCGCTTGTTTTTTAGCTTCAAAATCTGCTTTCAATTCGGCATTTGAATCCAGTAAATCTTTAGCCGTATCCTCAAATACATAAGGCGAAAAACCTTCTTTCTGTTGCAAAATCGTATCGAAGAAATTCCTTTTTTAATTGGAATTTCTTCGATACGATTTTG
>DIAL01000041.1 GCA_002414705.1 Flavobacteriaceae bacterium UBA5079 | reverse complement strand
TGTTTTTTTACACTTTCCGCACTTATAATAGTAGATTCTTTTTGCTTTATTCAAATAAGAGGTCATTGTATTGTCACATTCAGCACAGATAAGAAATTTTGGAGCTAGAGGTGTACTAGTTTTTCCGTTAATTTTTGGGATTCCAAATTGATTTGAATTGGACAATCTAGATTGTAGTAATTTAAATTCCTTTCTAGAAATAATTGGTTCCCAATGACCTTTTATTTCAACTCCTGGAACTAAACTATTTGTAAAGTAACCTGTATAAAATACTTTACTCCACATAGCGTTTAGACTTTGTTTGGGAACTTTTAAGCCTTCCAATGACAACCAATCTAGGATTTCCTTGTCTGAATAATTATTGTAAAGTTTAAGTTTAAATGCTTTTTTTAATAAAAGGCCATCAGTATTAAGTTTAATTTCTTGGTGAGCTTGAACTTTAAGAGGTTCTTTTACTCTCGGTCCAAAGTGGTCATAACCCCTAGGTGCTCGTCCTAAAAATGTTCCTTTTTCAATAGCATCCTTCATTCCGGGAATAATAACATCTTGTCTACTAAAATTTTCTTTTTGAGCATGAAGTAGCTGCAAGGAGAATTCGTTTTCGTTCCTTTCTGTAAAAGTATTGTGACCCGTACTTACAGAATAAAGAAGTACATTGTATTTTCTTCTTAAACTTACAAATAATTCTATATGTTCTGAGCCCGCTCTCCCAAATCTGCTCGGTGACCATATTAAAATCATCTTGGGACGCTTATTAGCGCTTGTGTTTTTAATAGCATCAATAAGTTCATTTAATGTTTTTTGCGTGTTTATGCGCTTCGAACTTTCGTATTCAGCATCAAATTCTTTAGAAATGATTAATTGATTTTCATTTGCGAAAGATTTAATCCTTTTTACTTGAGACCCAATGCTACCATTACTAATAAATTGTTCTTTAGAAGATACTCTTGTATATGACCATACTGCAGAAGTTTTAAAGTCTAATATGGTATACTCTTTTCTTTTCATTTTTACTTATTTAATGTTATTGTAGATCAGTTTGGTGAATTGGTAAAGATTAAATGCAAAGTCATCGTTTAGATTTTTTAGATCTACTTTATAAGCGTCATTTAGACATTCTTTAATTTCTGATTCAGTTAATAATTGTCGTTCTTGAAGTTCCTGTTTTGACTTTCGGCCCATAACGATATAGGATTATATCGGGCTGTATGTTCAGGGACCGCATTGGTTCTACAGAATATGTCATATTTATTTAATTAGGGTTAATTTATAATTGTCTTGAGATCTGATGTCAATTAAAAGTTTAGAGCCCTTAGCTATTTTATTCTCGAGAATATATCTTGCTAGGGCCTCACGGCTTTTATGTTGTTCGGTAAGTGTAATCGGTTTTATATGTTCAGCTTCAAAAGCAATTTCAATTATTTTAGGCCTTTTAAATACTACTATATCTCTTATTTGCTTTTCTATATGAGTAAGATAAGTTAAATCCTTTTTTTCATTACCAAAGTCAACAGCTAGTACTTTAGAAATAATAGGTGCCATAGGTAAGCAAATCATAGGGTGTTTTAGGTATACACTACCCAAGTCAAGGATTAGCTTATTACCACCAATAATAAAATCATAATCATTGGTTTCAGAGACATAAAGCATAGAGTGAGGAAGGGTTTCTCTTTTAAAAGCAGACTTCACCATATCTGTAAAAGGATTAATGATAGTTCTAAAGTGATGCTCCATTAAAAGTTCATCAGCTAAAGTTTTTTTTATTAGGTTGATATTTTCGTTAGATATTTGATGTATGTTATTATTAATGTGAGAGCTAAAAACGTTATCAGCATATTTGTCTTCTCTTGGCTTTTGCCAAACAGATTTAGCAAGTTCTGCTAACTGCTCAATAGAAACCCCAAATGAGAGTAACTCTTTAACGATACAGACCCAAACCGCTTGAGATAGATTTAAACGTATCCATTTCGTTTTATTTTCTGTTTTGATGTTTAGAGTATTCCTTTTTTTGTTTTCGGTCGCTTTAGGTTGCTGCTTTTCAACAAATGGCACTACCGCCTTGTCTATCCAATAATTAATTTGACGTGATGTAACACCGAGTTGTGCAGGACTTATATCTCTTTCATTGTAAATATTGTTTCCTAATTCTATGATTTCTAATTCATTCATAAGTATAATTTAAAGCACTAAGGTATGATAAAAATTCAAAATAAAAAATAAAGTATTATATTTGTTGTCATTATGCTACATAAGTGCATAATTTAAAAAAAGATATCAGAAAACAATAATTAAACAAAACAGAAAGCAATGGAATTAGAAAACAGAGAAACAAGTAATGTGTTAGGTTATACAGAGTATTCAGCACCTCCAAGACCAATTCCTCCCGTAGTTTGCAAATGTGGTTGTGGACATTCATTTCAGCCTAGAAGAAAAGACCAGATATACCTAAATAAGCAACACGCTGATTTTGGCTATAATCATAATAAGAGAATGCTCAAGAATTGGAGGCGCAAAAAGGCAGAAAAGATATTAAGTCATAATGATAATATTTTGAAAAAATATTTTAAAGCTTATAGACAAGGGGATTTTGCTACTTGTTTTTTGAAAGCCTTAAAAGAAGATGGTTTTGATTCAGGTTCATTTGTGGGTGTAGATGAGCCAGGCGGAAAGACGCATCACTATTTATATAATTACTACTATCATATTTCTGTTAAACATAATGAAACAATAATCAAAATATATAAAAGATGAATTCACCAAAACCCATAGAAGAGTTACCAAGCTTCATAAAAGAAAATTATAACATAGCTACGCCTGTTAACAATCCGAGGCTTAAATATATAATTGCAGGAGGCGTAATTGTGTTAGCAATAGCTATCTCTGTTACGTTAGTTAGTAATAGTCAGCGAAATATTAACCTCATAAAAAAAGAAGAACATGGAGACTAAACAAAAAGAAACCTTGGAATTACCAATTACTAGTATTGTGTATACAACTATGGGTGCTTTAATAATTGTAGCTGGTATTACAGCGGTTTTACGACTGAGTAAGACCATGATTACCGATATGAAAGCGATGGGCTTATAGTATTTGTAAATTTAGAAATAGTTTAATATTTGAATCATAAGGATGTCGTAAAGACGTCCTTTTTTTATTTTTAAAAATAATAAGTAGTTAAATACTTTCAATAATCTTCAATTCATGAAAAAGCAAAAAAATAGCACAATTTACACGTCTAAAGTCGTAAAACGCCGTAATGCGACGTCGAACTTCGTTGAACAACGTTTTAATATGCTCTTTTTATGAGGGTTTATTGATTAAGATAGAGCCTAAAGAGGTTTAGATTTAATGAAGAGTTTAAATTCTTGATGAAATTTGATCGCAATAATAATTATTTATCGAATTTTAAAACATCCTAAAGCGTGAATACAATATCAATGGATTTTAAATCAAAAATTAATTTAAATTATACAATTTGACTTCTCTCCAACGCCACTAATAATTAGTGCTTTAAATATGCTCTTATTTGAGCATTACTATAATTGTCAATCTCAGGACGGGTCAAAATTAATGCCAACGTGTTTGTGTAGGATACGTTGTTAGCAGTAGTCTTCTATTTGTTTTTTACTTTTTCCATTTTAACTGGGGAATAATCTTTTTTCACCTCGCCATTTACTAAAATATTTTCAAAGTAGGATTTGGCACCTGTAGCTATATTCATATTCTCCACATTTTGAATGTGAAAATGTATGTGTGGTTCTGTAGAATTTCCAGAATTTCCACATAGACCTAATAAATCCCCTTGTTTTACCATTTGGTCTTGCTTTACAACAATGGAATGTTGTTTAAAATGTGCGAAGAACAAATATTCATTGTTTTTGGTTTTTATAATAACTGTATTTCCCGGAACATATAATGGATTTGGTATTCCTGGTTTGTTATCTTTAACACCATCTACAACTAACACAACTTCTCCGTCTGTTGGTGCTATAAGTTGTTTTCCAAAGGCATAAAAATCTTCATTACTTTTTCCATCATTTTTATAGCTTTTTCCTTGTGGATTGGTAATAACAAAATCAAAAGCATTTTTTTGAGCTTCATCAATCACGTGATAATTTAATTCTTTAGTATCTCCTCCCCAAAGCACTGTCCACTCTTCATTAAAAGGCAGTTTTAATTTAGAAACATTACGAGTAAGCTTTGGTAATTTTTCTTCCTGAAAAGGTTTTACCATTAATCCGTTTATATTTGAATTTTCATCTACAGAAATATATAAAGCCACTACAATACGTTCAAAGTTTGTTTTGTACAACGCAACATTAGGTTGCTCATATTTCACAAAAGATTTTGTTTTAATATCACCAGCTTCCGATTTTAATCCGCTTAAAAAAGCTAGCATTTTTTCGTGTGGCATAACGTTCTTCATTTCGTTAGCAAACATTGTATAAATACCTTCATAATCATTGGCATTGAACTTTTGTTGAAAATTATTTGATACAGTTTTTGATATTTTCACCCTCTTTTTGAGCAAAAGTGTTATTGATAAATAAAAAGGTTATTAGTATAAATAAGATATGTTTCATGGTTGTTATTTTATTTGTTTCTGCATTTTTTCAATGCTCTTTATTGTAGGGTTTACATCCTTGTTTAAGGCTCTTTTATTTATCCAAAACGTAAAGGCATAAAATAATGCTAAACCTATTAGCGTTATTGTTTTTAAATTAGAAGTAAGAGGTAATAAGCTTTCTGCGATATTATTAGTCCAATTATAGTCAGTTGGGTTTTCTAACCCTAGAATGAATATAAAATTCATAATAAAAGGAGTAATAGCATACCAATACAAAGCAGAGTCTAATAGTTTTGCTTGCTGTACCATCATTGTTTTCTGATGGTTAAGTTGCTCCGTTAATGATAGTGAAAAATCAGTTTTAATGTTCTGTGTTTTTGATTTTCTGAATTTTATAATAACGAATATAAACCAAGCAATTGCCAAGCCACAAGCTACTTTAGTAATAGGAAACGGGATTTCGAATAATAAATACCCAAAAAGAAGTATTCCAATGATTGAAGCTGAAATCTCTATACTATCTCTTCTTCCAAT
>DIAL01000069.1:53724-56259 GCA_002414705.1 Flavobacteriaceae bacterium UBA5079 | reverse complement strand
AGCTGTTAGTAAATTTAGTTTCATAATCGTGTTTTTTGGAGTTTTAATTTCCTTTGTTTCAGATGGTGTTACAGCTTTAAACTTGTTTTCTAATGATTTCCATTATAACGGTATAACAAGCATAATAATAACCATTGCTTATGGTGTTTCGCAATACCTTATTGTTGTGGGTTTATTAAATGAGAATTCAGAGAAATTAGTTTAATTTAAAAGTTTTTTTTACCCGTTTTAGGTCTAATAAATTTATGGGATTGATACCTAATCCTGAAATATTTTTTCTGGTAAACCGCACGACTTCATCATAAAACATAGGCACAATAGGTGCAGTTGCCATAACTAAACTATCCATTTTAGTGTAAAGTTGTTCTCTCTTTTTTGTATTAGTTTCAGAAAACGCTTGTTCGTACATTAAATCAAATTGTTTGCTTTTAAAATGCGTATAATTTGGTCCATTTGGCGCAAAATTTTTGCTGTAGTAAAGTGATAAATAATTTTCAGCATCTGGATAATCAGCTACCCAACTGGCCCGAAACATATCTAATTTACCATTAGCTTTAGAGTCCTTTAAACTAGAAGCCGGAATGACATTAACAGAAACTAAAAGTCCTGTTTTTTGGAGTTCCCGTTGTATATATTCACAAAAGCTTAAATAATTACTTGTGGTTGTAATGGTTATTTCTGGGTTTTTTATACCAGTTTCCACTTTAAATAATTCAACTAATTCTTTCGCTTTTTCAGGTTGATAGTTAAAACCAGATTTCTGACTGTAGCCAGGTAGCCCTTTTGGAATAAATCCGCCGTGAGCAGGTATACCAACTCCATTTCGAAGATAAATCATCATTTTTTCTCTATCAAAACCATAATTCACGGCTTTTCTAATATATTCAGATTGTATTTCCGAAACGTCAGAATCCATATAAAACGCCAAATATTCCGTATTTAAATAAGGACCACGAATCATATTAACATCATTTGTGTAATTGTCACGAAGCTGACCATTAGCAGTTAAAATTTCATCTTTATAGGACGCATCTAAACCAGAAACATAGTCTATATTTCCTTGTGCGAATTGCAGAAATTCACTTTGTTTATCTGGAAGAAATGTTATGGAAACAGCTTCTAAATATGGGAGTTTTTTTCCCTGTTTGTCATGTTCAAAATAAGTGTTGTTCTTTCTGAAAATGAGTTTCAAATTTTCTTCCCAGCGTTTAAATTTAAATGGACCAGTTCCTATTGGGTTTGCTCTAAAATCAGTACCGTAATGTTCTACAATTTCTTTAGGAACTACTGAACAATATTTCATGGTTAGTAAGCCTAGAAAAGCTGGGAATGGTTGTTTAAGTTTTATTTCGAATACAGAATCGTTTACAGCATGAAAACTGTCAACCTTATTTAAAATCCAACTTCCAGGAGATGCAATTTGTTTATCTTTAAGTCGGTTGAAACTGTATTCAAAATCAGAGGCATTTACAGTTCTAGTAGAATCTTTTCCAAATAATGTATGATTATGAAAATACACATTATTGCGTAACTTAAACGTGTAGGTTTTACCACTATCCGAAACTATCCAGTTTTTTGCAATACTTGGTTTTACATGTAAACTATCATCCATTTCAACCAAACCGTTAAAAAGTTGGTTGGTAGCCCAAATATCAGCAATATCCTTGGAGAAAGCTGGATCTAATGAGCTAATATTTTTGTGCTCATTATACCTGAAAACATTTGTTAGATCCTGTTTTTCAGACGAGCAACTCAAAAAAAACATAAAAATAATGAGGTAATATTTCATTTCTATGAGTAAGAATGTATATATTTAGTAGTCGTAAAACTAAAACATTTAAAATTATGAAAAAAAATTACTATCTATTTTTAATTTTAACATTAAGCTTTCTGCAAATAAATGCACAAACTCCTTGTTCGCAAAACAATAATGCACCAGTTTCAAGTATTATTTATACAAACCCTGAAAGAGCTAATGCAGAAGTTGCTTTTGATATGGTAGTTGATCCTGAAACACAATTCAGTTTAACAAGTGTTACTGTAAAAATGGCAACTGCAAACTTGGCAGCTTTAAATGCAACTGGCATTGTAAGTGTGTATAGTGATTTAGCAGGTATTCCAGGTACATTAATAGGATCTGAAACTATAACACCTTCGGTAGTAACAGATGCACCAATAAGTACATTTGCTATTTATACAGTTACTTTCGAGTTTGTAACACCTGTTATACTAGATAACTCTATAGTAACTACAGAATCTACTTTTTGGATTTCATTCAAAATGGGTAACGCAGTAGCTGGAGACACTGGTGTTACTGGTGGAGCACTTGTTTCTGGTCAGCCTTATGCTGTTATAAATGATACTTCAGGTGCTTGGGCTTTGGGTGATTTAGATGGTACATACACTTTTGAGGGTGTTTGTTTATTAAGTGTTGATGATTTTTCAATGGAGAAAATATCTGTTACACCTAATCCATCTCAAGATTTTATTAATATTAATTTTCCACAATCTATTTCAAGTTTTACTAGTGAAATA
>DIAL01000069.1:48283-53580 GCA_002414705.1 Flavobacteriaceae bacterium UBA5079 | reverse complement strand
ATAACAGGAAAGTTAGTTTTAAAATCTAATAATACAGAACAATTAGATATATCAAAACTTCATTCAGGTGTATATATTTTAAAAATCCAGACAGATTCTGGAGCGGTAACTAAACGTATTATAAAGAGTTAAGTTGTAAATTGGAAAGAGGTTAAAGGCTTGCTTTATTTAATAAAGCAAGCCTTTTTTGTTAATTTATAAGTTGTTTTTGGATTCAAATAAATAGGTTATTTGTAAACTTTAAATACGAAGACCAACTGGTAGCATACTTTTATATTGCCTGTTTTTTCGAATAAATCTTGCTATTTCAGGACTTGTTGGAACAACACTTAAATTACGTTCTTCTATGTTTTTAAATACAGTAATTATAAATTCGTTTTGAAATGTTTCAGAAAACAAATCTTCGGGAATAATAAGCTTCGTTAAAAATATTTTTCGTTCTTGAAGGGAATATTCAATTTTAGCAAGTTGATCGTCTATTTTTAATTCAAACTGACGCAAAAAATCATTGTCAATGAGTTCATGTTCTTCTATCATAATATTCTTTTTAATCAATGGAATTATAGGGAATGGAAACTATTTTTATATAGTTTTGTAAAACAAATTTACAAAAAAATATTATTAATATTAATGTTTAAGGACTTTAATACCTTATGGATCAAGATATAATACATGTTTATTTTATGCCTGGATTAGCTGCTAACCCAACTATTTTTGAGCATATTAAGCTTCCAGAAAAACAATTTAAAATTCATTGGATGGAATGGCAGATACCAGAAGATAATGAAACAATATCTGATTATGCATTACGTTTATCAAAACAGATAACTGAAAAACATGTGGCATTATTAGGCGTATCCTTTGGTGGTGTTTTAGTACAGGAAATGAGTAAGTATTTAAAATTAAAGCGCTTAATAATTATTTCCAGTATTAAGAGCACGCATGAAATGCCTAACCGTATGAAAATAATGAGTGTTACTAAAGCTTATAAATTATTTCCAGCTTCGTTACTTGGAAATATGGATTTGTTAGCAAAATATGCTTTTGGAGAAACCGTTAAAAAACGTGTTGAGCTGTATAAAAAATATCTTTCTGTAACAGATCCAAAGTATATTAATTGGGCTGTAAGGGAAATGATATGTTGGAAGCAGGATAAGCCACCCGAAAATTTAATTCATATTCACGGATCGCTAGATAATGTTTTTCCTTACAGACACATTAAAAATTGCATCACCGTAAATAAAGGAACACATATTATGGTGTTAAATAAATACCGTTGGTTTAATGAACACCTGCCACAACTTATTTTGGAAGGATCTGACGAATCGTGTTGAATTTTTTTATAACTTTAAACAAAAACTTACAGATATGAAATGGATGAAAAGAATGCTAATGATGGTTGGATTGTTGTGTTTAACTATCCTTTTTGTTTTTGCACAACAGAACGCAAAAACGGATGAAAATTTTGAGAGGCAACTTATTAACGATTACAATGTTTATGCTATACAAATTCCAGAGAATCTAGATTTTGCAGGTGAAGCATTACCATTAAGCGATCCGGACATTTATGAGCGTATGGATCGTGAGTTATTAGTAAATACCTACTGGCAATCTAATGGATTGCTCATGTTTAAGCGTGCCAAAAAATACTTTCCTATAATTGAACCTATTTTAGCAAAACATGGTGTGCCAGATGATTTTAAATATTTAGCTGTAATAGAAAGTGGATTAACTAATGCGGTTTCTCCAGCTGGAGCAAAAGGTGTTTGGCAAATAATGCCAGCAACTGCACGCGAATATGGTTTGGAAGTTAATGATAATGTGGATGAGCGCTATAATTTAGAAATGTCGACAGAGGTTGCTTGTGATTATTTAAAAAAATCTAAAGAAAAATTAGGATCTTGGACTTTGGCAGCAGCTGCTTATAATGCCGGAATGTCTGGTATTTCAAGAAGACTGGAAGAACAGAATGTGAATAATTATTACGATTTGCTTTTAGGCGAAGAAACAGGACGTTATATGTTACGGATTGTTGCTTTAAAAGAAATAATGTCCAATGCTGATAAATACGGATTTAATTTTAGAGAAAAAGATTTATACACAAATGTACCAACTTACAAGGTAGCTGTAGATACCGCTGTTACTGATTTTACAGCGTTTGCTGAAAAATACAAAATAAATTATAAAATTTTAAAAATTCATAATCCGTGGTTGCGCGAACCTTTCTTATATAATAAATCTAGAAAAAAATATTTAATTGAAATCCCTAAAGATGGTTATTATCCAACAAAACCATAATGCTCGATTTTCTTAATGAAAATATATGGGTCATTATTGTTGTTCTGAATTATATTCTAGCAATTTCGGCTGCAATTACCATTTTATTTAAAAACATAAATCCCACTAAAACCTTGTCTTATATCCTGGTTTTAGTGGTTTTTCCTTTTTTAGGATTGATTGTTTATTATTTTTTCGGACAAGAATATCGTAAGAATAAAATATTCAACAGGAAAAATGTACTTAATGAAAAAATAGTGCAAAATTTGGGTAGAGATTTCGAATTAAGTGATAGTCAACTTCACAAATTAGATGAATTTTTAGATGAAAAAATTAAATTAGTGCATCTATTAAATAATAATAAAAGTACACCTGTAACATTACATAACGAACTTCAGATTTTAAAAAATGGTCAGGAGAAGTTTCAATTTCTATTTGAAGATTTAAAACATGCAGAACATCACATTCATTTAGAATATTATATTCTTAAAGATGATAATATTGGAACACAGCTTATAGATATTCTATGCCAGAAAGCTACGGAAGGCATAAAAGTACGATTGAGTTTTGATGATGTTGGAAGTAAAATTTCTTCCAAAACAAAAAAAAGAATGACCAAAAGCGGGATTGAGTTCTATGCTTTTATGCCAGTTTTGTTCCCAAGGTTTACCAGTAAAATGAATTATAGAAATCATAGAAAAATTGCTATTATAGATGGTAAAATAGGTTATGTTGGTGGAATTAATGTATCAGATAATTATGTGAATTATAAAAATGGTGAATCTTATTGGAGAGATACGCATTTACGCATGGTTGGTGAAGCTTTAAAACCGTTACAAATTCATTTTTTAATGACTTGGGATTTTGTCTCTAATTCCAGTTGTAAAATTACTGCCGAGTTATTTCCGGATGTTCATATTAAAACTATAAAAGCAGTTCAAATTGCCGGTAGTGGTCCTGATACGGATTGGGCAAATATTATGGATGCCATGTTTGTAGCTATAAATACTGCTGAAGATTACGTTTATGTAACCACACCTTATTTTATTCCAAATGACGAAATTGTTACTTCGTTACAAATAGCTGCAAAAAGTGGGTTGGATGTACGTTTGTTAATTCCGAAAAATTCCGATTCTTGGACAGCAAAACATGCTACAAATTCTTATTTAGAACGTTTATTAGAAGCAAATGTTAAAGTGTATCGCTATACAAAAGGTTTTATTCATGCAAAAACAATGGTGGTAGATGATTTGTTTTCCACCATAGGAACTGCTAATTTAGACTATAGAAGTTTCAACATTAATTTTGAAATCAATGCGCTTATCTATAATAAAGAAACCAGCTTGGAGCTAAAAAATATTTTTTTAGAAGATATTCAAGACAGTGATCAAATTACTTTAGAGAAATGGCAAGAACGTTCTAGATTCTCAAAAGTGAAAGAGTCTTATTGTCGCTTATGGTCGCCATTATTATAGTTTAACGTCTTTTGCCTCTTGCTTGGTTTTGTCCGTAGTGCTGTGTAGGGCCTTGAGATCGTTTCATGTTTTCTTTCATCATTTTAATCTGATCGGCAAGCATATTACGTTTATCTAATTTTTCTGCCTCTTTAAGCAGTAATTTAGATTCATTTTTTCTGTTTTTGGTAAAAGCAATTCCAGCTAAATTTAATTTTGCCATAGCTAAATCATGATCCATGGATAGACCTAATCCAATAGCTTTTTTAAAATGCTTTTCTGCTTCATTCATATTAGATTGAGAAACCATAATACCATGAAGATAGTAATAATAACCCTCTTGTTTCTTTACTAGGGCACTGCTAGGATTTTTAATTTTATTAAGCCATTTTTTTGCCCCTTCAAAATCTTGCTTACGTAATCTTAAAAATGCTATTAAGATAAATTCGTTTTTAAAATATAGAAATATAAAAATTAATGACAGTAAAATAAACATGATACCATTGCCAATATTGCCTTCTACAAATTGATAAATAGCATACCCAATGATGCCTAAAGCTATTATTAGTTTAATAATTTTATTGTACATAAAGTTTCGTTTTATAAGTTGTAATAGAATTTATTGTTGTTGGTATTTTTATTGAATTATTTTGCAAAGATACAGTGTTACCTTGAGTTTTAGAAGTCACAGTCATTGTTTTTACAACACCAGTTTTAAAATCTGCTAAAATCTGTGTTTTTTGTTCACCTTCTAAAAACATATTGTAATTGTCTTCATTAGATTTTAAAGAAATATGAGCAGCTCCTACTATGTCTAATGTTGGGCTAATAGCTTTAAGTGTCCAGTTGTTTTTAGCTTCTAATTCTCCAGAATAGGTGTTTTTCCAACTATCACCAATAGCAATTTTTTTTGTTGGATAAATATAGGTGAATTGCTCAAAACTTTCAGAAAGACTCTTGCTGCCAAACTCTTTTTTCATTTCTTCAATCATGATTTGTTTGGTAAATTCGTCTTCAATGCCTGAATTTTTCATCATGTTATTAATTAAGCGTGTAGTTCCACGAACACTAATAATATCGCCAGTTTTTAAAATTTCAATTTTGAGTTTTGTTTTTGTTAAACCAGAAAAAATGTTAGCTTCAATGTCATCAGATTCAAATGGAGCAGAAGTATCTACTGACATAATATTGCCATATTGATTGGAACTAGATTGTAGTTTAAAAAGATTGAAACTGAAATCCATTAAATAAGAACTATCAGTGACTGTTTTTACCACAAAAACAAACTTACTTTCTAAAACATTAGTCATTTCATGCATAGAGCCATCAATATCTTGTGTGATTATTTGATTAGCTTTTTGATGAACAACAATACTATCTCCAATTTTTAATTTATATTGCAACTGTGTTTGTGCATTGCTATTACTGCTTAATACTGTGAATAGTAATATACTAGTCGCTAAAATTCTTTGCATTTTTTTTCCTTTCTTAAGGACTGCAAAGAAACTAAAATTATATCTAAAAAATATTTTTAAAATAAGGTTTGTTAAATAAAAAAGGGTTTGT
>DIAL01000069.1:43064-48133 GCA_002414705.1 Flavobacteriaceae bacterium UBA5079 | reverse complement strand
AAAAACAATTAAAAATAATTTAAATTACCTCTTGTAATAGTTAAAAAGCTTTGTATATTTGCACGCAGTTTTAGGGATAGAACCTAAATACGAAAAAAGATATTTTAAGAAGACTTTAAAGATATAAGTAATGAGTAAAAGAACATTTCAGCCGTCAAAAAGAAAAAGAAAAAACAAGCATGGTTTCAGAGAAAGAATGGCTAGTGCTAATGGAAGAAAAGTCCTTGCTCGTAGAAGAGCTAAAGGAAGAAAGAAAATATCTGTATCTTCTGAATTAAGACATAAAAAATAATGAATTAACAATTGTTAATATATAAAGGTGTTCCTTATTGGTAACGCCTTTTTTTATACCCAAACGTTAACTACTTTTGCAAAAACATTTCAAAATGCCTAAAAACAAAAACATAAATTCAGTTCTGCTTATAGGTTCAGGTCCCATAGTTATTGGTCAAGCTTGCGAATTTGATTATTCAGGAACACAAGCATTACGCTCTTTAAGAGAAGACGGAATTGAAACCATACTTATCAATTCTAACCCAGCAACCATTATGACTGATCCTACAATGGCGGATCATGTTTACCTATTGCCTTTAACTACAAAATCCATTGTTAAAATATTAAAAGAGCATCCGCAAATTGATGCTGTTCTTCCTACTATGGGAGGACAAACAGCTTTGAATTTAGCGATAGAAGCAGATGAAAAAGGTATTTGGGATGATTTTAATGTAAAATTAATAGGTGTAGATATTGAAGCTATTAATATAACAGAAGACCGTGAAAAATTTCGCGAACTGATGTTAAAAATTGGTGTTCCAATGGCACCTCAAGCCACTGCAACGTCCTATTTAAAGGGTAAAGAAATTGCTCAAGAATTTGGATTCCCTCTAGTTATTAGAGCATCTTACACGCTTGGTGGAGCAGGAGCTTCTATTGTTTATAAAGAAGAAGATTTTGATGAATTACTAACCCGTGGATTGGAAATTTCTCCAATTCATGAAGTTATGATTGATAAAGCCCTTTTAGGTTGGAAAGAATATGAATTAGAGTTATTGCGCGATAAAAATGACAATGTTGTTATTATTTGTACCATTGAAAATATGGATCCTATGGGAATTCATACAGGCGATTCTATTACAGTAGCTCCAGCTATGACCCTGTCCGATAAAACATTTCAACGCATGCGTGACATGGCCATCCACATGATGCGCAGTATTGGCGATTTTGCAGGTGGTTGTAATGTGCAATTTGCTGTAAGTCCTGATAATAATGAAGATATTATTGCTATTGAAATTAATCCACGTGTATCGCGTTCATCAGCATTAGCGAGTAAAGCAACAGGTTATCCTATTGCTAAAGTGGCTTCAAAATTAGCAATTGGTTATAATTTAGATGAATTAACCAACCAAATTACAGGATCTACTTCTGCTTTGTTTGAACCAACTATAGATTATGTTGTGGTGAAAATACCACGTTGGAATTTTGATAAGTTTGAAGGCTCTGATCGTACATTAGGACTTCAAATGAAAGCCGTTGGTGAAGTTATGGCTATTGGTCGTTCGTTTCAAGAAGCGCTGCACAAAGCTACTCAATCCCTAGAAATTAAACGTAACGGTTTAGGTGCGGATGGAAAAGGATATAAGGATTATGATCAAATTATAGAAAAGTTAACCTTTGCAAGTTGGGATCGAGTTTTTGTTATTTATGATGCCATCCAAATGGGTATTCCTTTGAGTCGTATTTATGAAATCACAAAAATTGATATGTGGTTTTTAAAGCAATATGAAGAATTGTATCATTTGGAAAAAGAGATTTCTAAATTTTCAATTGATACCATAGATCGTGAATTACTGCTTGAAGCCAAACAAAAAGGGTATGGTGACAGACAAATAGCACACATGCTAAAGTGTTTGGAAAGTCAAGTATATACAAAACGTGAAGAATTTAAAATTAAACGCGTTTACAAATTAGTAGATACATGTGCTGCCGAATTTAAAGCGCAAACACCATACTATTACTCTACTTTTGAAAATGAAGTAGAGTTAGCCAATGGCGAAATAGCACCTTCAAATGAGAGTGTTGTTTCCGATAAAAAGAAAATTATTGTTCTTGGCTCTGGACCAAACAGAATTGGTCAAGGAATTGAGTTCGATTATTGCTGTGTTCATGGAGTTTTAGCAGCTTCTGAATGTGGTTACGAAACTATCATGATTAACTGTAACCCTGAAACGGTTTCAACAGATTTTGATATTGCAGATAAATTATATTTTGAGCCTGTTTTTTGGGAACATATTTATGATATTATTCAGCATGAAAAACCAGAAGGTGTAATCGTGCAACTTGGTGGACAGACTGCTTTAAAATTAGCTGAAAAATTAGACCGTTACGGTATTAAAATTATTGGAACTACATATAAAGCATTAGATTTAGCCGAAGATAGAGGGAGTTTTTCAACTATTTTAAAAGAAAATAATATTCCGTATCCAGAGTTTGCCGTGGCTACAAATGCAGATGAAGCATTAGCAATTGCTGATGTTTTAGATTTTCCAATTTTGGTAAGGCCATCTTATGTTTTAGGAGGTCAAGGCATGAAAATTGTTATTAATAAAAAAGAATTGGAAGAGCATGTAGTAGATTTACTGCGCCAAATGCCTGACAATAAATTGCTATTAGATCATTATCTAGATGGTGCCATTGAAGCAGAAGCGGATGCTATTTGTGATGGTGAGAACATCTACATAATAGGAATCATGGAGCATATTGAGCCTTGTGGAATTCACTCTGGTGATAGTAATGGTGTGTTGCCTCCATTTAATTTAGGTGATTTGGTTCTTCAACAAATAAAAGATCATACCAAGAAAATTGCTTTAGCACTTAACACGGTAGGCTTAATTAATATTCAATTCGCAATTAAAGATGATGTTGTTTATATTATTGAAGCCAATCCAAGAGCATCCAGGACTGTCCCTTTTATTGCCAAAGCTTATGGTGAACCATATGTAAATTATGCAACAAAAGTGATGTTAGGTGAAAAGAAAGTAACCGATTTTAACTTTAATCCTAAGCTAGAAGGTTATGCAATTAAGCAACCTGTTTTTTCTTTTGATAAGTTTCCGAATGTAAATAAGAAATTAGGACCAGAAATGAAGAGTACTGGTGAGAGTATTTTATTTATTGATAGCTTAAAAGATGATGAATTTTACAACTTATATGCCAGACGAAAAATGTATTTAAGTAAATAAGAATAAAACTATTATGATTTTATTTTGATTGTAATTACTTGAAAAGTATTACTTTTATATAAAAATTGCATGTTATGATTAGAAAACTACTTATTATCCCTTTTTTAATGATGTCTTTTTGGACGTATGCCCAAGTATCGGCTGGTCAAATAGATGATTTTGAAGATGGAACTGTTCAAAATTGGATTATTGGTTCTTCAACTGGCGCACCAATTAATGTTGCTACTGGTGGACCAAATGGATTGAATGATAATTTTTTAGAGTATACCTCTACTGGAGCTTCAGGTACAGCTAGTAGAATGGTATTTTTTAATGCGAATTCACAATGGTCTGCTGATTTTGTTTCAGAAGGTATTGTGGAAATTCAATTTGATGCGCAAGCTTTAACAAATGATTTAAATCTGCGTTTAGCTTTTCAAGGACCTAATGGTACACGAATGGTTTCTACAAATCCTGTTTTTCTTGCGGCTGGAACTGGTTGGACAAGTATTGCGTTACCGCTTGATGCATCTGGTTTTACTGTGGTTCAAGGACCTGCTTCTGTTACAGCCGTTTTAAGTGCTGTTTCTACTATGCGTATTTTAAGTCATTCTTCCATAGATAATTGGAAAGGAGAGGAAATTGCTGCTACTTTACGCGTTGATAATATAACTGCTTCAACAACATTAGGTCGTCCAGATTTTAAAAAAGAATTAGGTTTCACTATTTATCCAAATCCAAGTAAATCTAAATTGAATATTAGTTTACCTGCCGCAAATAACTACTCCAAAATAGAAGTTTACAATATTTTAGGATCTCGTGTTTATCAAGGAAATTTAAATAGTTTAAACACATCTATAAATGTAAGTCAATGGAATACTGGCGTTTATTTAGTAAGGATTTCTAATACTAAAGAAACTATTTCTAAACGCTTTGTTAAGCAATAAGTTGCTTTTTACTTAATAATAAATGCTCACAATAAGTTAAACTTTTGTGAGCATTTTTATTTTTACGTGTTTTTTTTTTACAATTTCACTAAACGTTTGGTTTGTGATGTTCTACCAGATGTTACTCGAACTAGATACATGCCACTTTGTAAAGCTGTTAAATTTAAAGTTGTATTTACTGTGCTGTTTAATGATTTATATAAAACACGCTTACCTGTAATATTAAGTACTTCAATTTCTAAAGTATTAGTGTTATTTGGTATTTTAACTGTAATGATACTTTTTGCTGGATTTGGTAAAATAGTAAAGGTTTTAAAAACCTCCTCATTAATGCTTGCCGTAGCATCTACTGTTATGGTTCCAGACATACTTCCAGCTCCATGAATACCACAAAAGTAATCGTTGTCGCCTTCTATTGTAAAGGTATGCGAAAACGTTAGCCCGATTCCAGTTAGTGTTCCACTATCAAAATTTTCGACAGAATTTCCCGGCATATTTTCAACCGTATGTGGAAATGGATCGGTCCATGTCCATACTACAATATCACCAACTTCTATGGTTAAATCTACAGTCACATTTCTTTCCCAATCTATATTATGGGTTGTTTGTGCATTCAAGCTATAAATTGCTAAAAATGCAATTAAGAGTAATTTTGTTTTCATAACTTTTTTTTTAATATTTCCTCTCAAGATAGTGTTTTTAAATCAATATAATTATCTATTTTACAGATAGTTATAATTTTGCTAGAGAAAGAGTAGTTAAAAAAAAAGGAATATCAAACCTGTAAGTATGGCAATTCCGAAGCTCATTAGGGTGCCAATTAAAATGTATTCGGTGAGTTTTCGGTGTTTACTTTCTTTTAAATCACCAAACCTAAAAACGGATTTTGCTGTAATTAAAAATC
>DIAL01000069.1:42056-42923 GCA_002414705.1 Flavobacteriaceae bacterium UBA5079 | reverse complement strand
GCTTCCCAGTGGTTCATAATAATAAATATGAACACCAAAAGGCGCTCTAATACTCCAATGTACTTGCCAGCATCTTTAAGTGATTCGTTGCCTTTTGTAAGTTTTTCAATATTCCATTTGCTAAAAATAGCTTGCATTATTATGGAAACGGGTTTTGTTAAAAATAACAAACATGTTAGTAGAAGTAGAGCTGTTTCTAATGGTATCTCAGAAGTTATAAACGTTGTATTTGTATAGATAAAATAGACTGTAAAAATGCTAATAATGTGTAATAGCTGATCCATAAAAAACCATTGACGTTTGGTTTTCTTTCTTTGAAGCATGAGCTTTAATACATCTATAATTAAATGTAATCCTGTTATAATTAGTACTAATGGCCAATAGGAAACGTCCCAAATAATAAGACATAACAAAACCATGTGAATGGCAACATGCAAGTAGAGTTTAGGCGATTTTAATTTTCTCTTTTCTTTACTTTTTACCCATGATTTTGGTTGAAGTATAAAATCTCCAATTAAATGAGCCAATACTAGTTTTATTAAGAGTACCATACTATAAGTTGCTTATTTTATAGCTAAACAAAGCGTTAAGTTCCAATATTTCCTCAAGATTTGCACGCTTCATACGTTTGCTTACTGCTTCCTGATTAATGCCAATTAGTTGAGCAATTTCAGTTTGTATCTTATTTGGATTTTCAATTTGTTTTTTTATAATTTCAGCAGAGTTTACGGTCCAATTGTCCATACTAATCAAAGTTAACTTAAAGTATAAATTTAAGTCTCTATTTAATGTATCATCAGGTGTTTTTATCTTTAAATTAACCTTGTCCTTTTTTAGATATTCCAATGTTTCCCCTGAAAACTGAAA
>DIAL01000069.1:37262-41932 GCA_002414705.1 Flavobacteriaceae bacterium UBA5079 | reverse complement strand
ACGGTTTCACCTTGATACGTTTTAGCGCCTATACCAATTGCTAATCTAACATCTAAGCCTTTTATCATTCTAATACAAGCTTTAATGTATACAGCACTTAAAAAGCTGTTTTGTGGGTTTTTTAATTCAATTTGAAAACTATCTCCTCTGTATATTTCCCATAAACGTGTATCTGATTCCAAAAAGTTGAGCGCATCTTTAAGTAGCGGTAACCATATTTTTGGTTCTACGTTTTTCGAGTTTATGATATCGCCTGTAATTACGCTGGTCATAGATGTTGATTAATAATTATATGCCTTTATTTGTGTATAACTTAAAATATTCCTAAAAAATGGAATAATTTAAAATATTCCATATTAAAGGAATAATCAAATATCTGTTATTTTATTCAAATAACCAAATGAATGACAGTTAAGGTTAAAATAAGTAGCTGTAAATACGTAAATTAAAGGTCTATTTTAATATTGTAACCCTCTAATTCTTTCAAATAATTTTCCAGAATAAAATCTTTACTATTAAACTCAATACGCCTGTTTTTCTTGGTTTTATTTCGTTCAATAGCTTTTAAAAATCGTTTGACTTCTTCTAAAGAAGATAAAATGAGCCCTGGAACGGGAGAAGATTTAACAGTGTCATCTTTTGCAACCATAGTAAAATAAGACGAATTGCAATGCTTAACAAGTCCTGTTCTAATATTTTCTGCTTCTACCCGAATTCCAACAACCATAGACGTTTTTCCTACATAGTTAATGGAAGATTTCATAGTAACAAGTTCACCAATTTCAACAGGTTCTAGAAAATTTACGGTATCAACAGATGCAGTTACACAGTAGTTTTCTGAATGCTTGGATGCACATGCATAAGCAATTTGATCCATGAGACTCAACATGTAGCCACCATGAATTTTACCTCCAAAATTAGAATGTGAGGGTTGCATTAATTCTGCGATACTTATTCGAGAGCTTTCTACAGTTTTAAAAATCTTTTTCATATTAAAAACGCCTGTTGTTTCTTTCTACGTCTTCAACAACTTTGGTTATGAAATATTTAGTGTCTCCTAGCCAAAATATAGTTTTATAGCGTTCAAAATAATGGAGTTTCACGTACTTCCCTTGTAAATCTGTTAAGTCTTTAATAACCTGTTTTTCGCTGTCTTCAACAGAAAATTCAAATAACTGAGCTTCAGAAACACCTTGACTAATTTCGCCTTCCCATGTTTTTACAATAACGCCTTTACTGCTAAATTTAACGAGTTCGCCAGCGCGAATACCTTCACTATATGTCGCAAAATAGATAAAACAGCCATAAGCAACGACAACAAGTACTAAAGCAATTAATAATTTAGTTAATATATTTTTCATCATTATTTTTGTTTTTTATTCATCGTCATCAGACGATTGCGCTCTTTTTAAAATGGCTTCTGGAAGTGCTTTTTTAGCTTTGGCACCCAGTTTTTTTATTTTTTCAACACTAGTAATAAGGTTTCCTTTTCCATCAACCAACTTATTCATGGCTGAAGAATAATCTTTTTTAGCATCGTCAATTTTCTTCCCAACACCTGTTAAGTCTTTTACTAAACCTTCAAATTTATCGTAAAGAGCTCCAGCTTGCCTAGCAATTTCAATAGCATTTTGTTGTTGTTTTTCGTTATTCCACATGCTATCTACCGTTCTTAAAGTCGCTAACAGGGTAGAAGGTGTAACGATAACAATATTTTTCTCGAACGCCTTATTATAAATAGAGTTGTCTGCATTAATTGCTACTGCAAAAGCAGGTTCAATAGGAATAAAAAGCAATACAAAATCAGGACTTTCTATATCATATAAATCTTCATATTTCTTTTCAGACAGTTGGTCTACATGTTTTCTAATAGAATTTATATGCGCTTTAAGATGTATGTCACGCTCGTCATCTTCTGCATTAACGTAGCGTTCGTAATCTGTTAATGACACTTTACTGTCAATAATCATTTTTTTGTTATCGGGTAAGTTTAATACAATGTCAGGAAGGACTCTTGTGCCATCTTCTCTGGGAAAGTTTTGCTGAACAAAATATTCTCTATCTTTTTCTAAACCAGATTTTTCTAAAACACGCTCAAGTACCAATTCGCCCCAATTACCTTGCATTTTACTATCGCCTTTTAACGCTCTAGTTAGGTTGGTAGCTTCTTTGGTCATTTGCTGATTTAAATCTTTTAAACCTAATAACTGTTCTTTTAAAGCAGAATGCATACTGATACTTTCCTTTTGGGTATCGTCTACTTTTTTTTCAAAAATTTGAATTTTTTCTTGAAGTGGATTCAGTATTTGTTTAATGTTTTCTTTGTTCTGAAGGGTGAATTTTTCACTCTTTTCATCTAGAATTTTGGTAGCTAATAACTCGAAATCCTTACGCAATTGCTCTTGTTGAATGATTAGCTCTTCATCACGTTTTAAAAGCTGCTGTTCCAAATTGTCATATTCAGAATTTCGACGTGCTAGTTCGGAATTTAGTAGTTCTTTTTCTTTTCGAATACTTTCTCTATCAATTTCAGTTTTAGAAATAATATCTTTAAAATCGCTTATTTGTTGATTAAAATAGGACTGTTGTTTTTGAGTTTCTTCATCAAAAGACAACTTTAAACTAGAAACTTGTTGTTGCAAATTGGTGTTTCTTTCCTCAAGCGTACTGGTTTCGCTTTTGTTTTTAAGTTTGGAAATGGTAAGTCCAATATAAGCGCCAATTGCTCCTGAAAAGATAATGGCAATAATGAGAATAATACTGTCGTTCATTGGTGAGTTTGAAATTTATTTAAAGGTAATTATATTTTTTTCGGTTATCAATTATTATTTAAAGGAACCACATATTTATGTTACTTTTTTGAAGGATATAATTTTATGTTTTTTGCCAAAATAAATAAAAACACTATAAATAAGTAAGGGCGAAATATGATGAAATAGCCTATCTATGGATGTTTTTAAGTGCCAGTCTAAATCTTTTGGTGTTACAATATAAACTAAAAAATATGCAACAATAATTACTGCAACAACTTTAAATACAAGCGTAAAAGCGTATTTGTAATCTAAAATTAAAGCAGAAATGAGTAGAATGAAAACGAGAGGATTTTTAAAGACTACACTCACTAAAAAATAACCGCAAATGGTCTTGTATCTATCAAATTCAGTTACTTTATTTAAAGTGCTTACAGACGATTCATTCACCAAATCATTTATTGGCGCATAAACACCTTTAAAATATAGAGTAATTAATAAAGGAACCAAAGCGCCCATTAGAAATAAAACATGGTATTTTATGTTTTTAAGGTGTGAAAACGCAAAAAACACGGAAAAAACAATAAAGAAGAGAAAGCCTTCATTCTTTATCCAAACACTAGTTGCAGCAAAGAAACCGATTAATATTAAGAGTAATGGTTTCTCTTTATCTATATGATTTATTAAAACAAAGGGAATTAAAACAAAGAGACTTAATAGCGTATCTGCATATTGAAGACTTCCAAAAAAGTGCAAAAATATTCCTAGGCAAAAAATAATATAGCATATGAGACCAATTTTTTTCAGTTGTAATTCTAAAAAAGAGCCTAAAACTAGTAGTGGTAGTCCAGCAGTTGTTAAATAAGAAACAAACAAAGGAACCATGGGTGATGTAGTGTTTAAAGATTTCCAAATACTCGCAATAATACTTGGAAGCATTAGTGGATAATCTGGATGCGTCCATGAAATATTATTTGTGAATAAATTAATAAATTGATCCTCAAAAACAAGAAATTTAGCGTGTAAAGACCAAATTGCCCACGCATCCCAACTTCCCCAGCGCGTACTTTTTAAAAAAAATAAAGCTGAAAAAATGAGAAAACATAAAAGAATTAAAATAAGTTCCCAATTAGAAAGTGTGGGTTTTTTGTCGGCTTCTCGTTTTAAAATAATTTTAATATTACGGAATTGAAATATGCAATATATACTTGGTAGTATGGTAATTAATATTTGATAAACTAAAAAATCAATTCCTAAAAAAAGATGAATACTAAATGAAAAAGACAGAATAGATGCAGATAGACAAATAGATATCACCCATTTTAATAGCTTATTTTTAAACAATTTATGAGTGTCTAAAATGATATATAAAGAGACAATCCAAAATAAAATAGCTAAGAGTATCATATTTATTTCTTTAAAAGTATGGCTTTATAATAGTCGTTATCTAATGCTTTAACAAGAGTATCTTTTAAGTTGATTTTTTCTGAAGAAATGACTTTGGCATTTTTGATATTCTTATCAATTACCATTAGTATATAAGCACCCTCTGGGATTTTAGTGTATGCTTTTTGATTAATAACTTTTGGTGCTAAAACAAATTGAGTTTTAAAATATAAGGCAGGAGATTTTGAGTTGGAAAAGTAATACACATTAGGCGTTTCTAGAGATGTGTTTCTAATGTTTTCTGTGGCAACCTCAAGGAAATCAATATCGTTTTTTTTTGATATACTTTTGTAACTATAAAACAGGATACAGCTTAATAATAATAAAAAAAATAGTAGGATTATTTTTTTCATTTTTTAGCAAATAAATTATATTTTAAGATACAATATATGGCCCTAACACCATCTTTCCAGTTTATTTTTTTTCCTTCATCGTAGGTTCTTCCGTAATAGGAAATACCAACTTCATAAATCC
>DIAL01000069.1:34944-37087 GCA_002414705.1 Flavobacteriaceae bacterium UBA5079 | reverse complement strand
AAATCCGTATTTTAGGTATTCTGGAAATTTTAGCTGTTACTTCAGGTTCAAAACCAAAGCGTTTTTCTGTTAAATTTAAACTTTGTACCATGCTTGTGTTAAATAGTTTGTAGCATGTTTCCATGTCTGTCAAATTTAAGTTGGTTAACATGTTACTTAAAAAAGTTAGAAATTTATTACCTAAAGTATGCCAAAAAAATAAAATTCTATGTGGATTACTTCCCATGAAACGCGAGCCATAAACCACATCAGCAAAACCATTTACAACCGGTTTTAGTAAACAATTATATTCGTTTGGGTCATATTCTAAATCGGCATCCTGAATAATTAAATAGTCGCCACTTGCTTTAGATATTCCTAAATGTATTGCAGCGCCTTTGCCTTTGTTAACCGTATGATTAAGACTTACAATATTTAGCTCACTGTTATTAGAAATATAGGTTTCTACGCTGTATTTGGTGTTGTCTGTAGAACAGTCATTGATAATTATTATTTCTTTTTTTATAGAATTGATAAGTGAAACACTTTTAATTTTATCTAAAATAAGATGAATAGTTCGCTCTTCATTATAAACGGGAATAATTATTGAAAGCTTATTGAGAGTCATTTAATTACTGCTTTTTTTGAGATTGAAGCTATTTTCTTGTAAATATATATAAAATTGATTCAGTAAATAAAACCTTACTTATTAATTCGGAAACTTCCCGTTTGGTTGTTAAAAGTTATTAAGTCTTTAGGGAAAAGCGTATCAAAAACACCTTCTGAAATTAAATTACATGGTGTATCTGTAATAACAGAATTATGAGTCATAACAACCATAGTGTCGCAAAGTTGGATGGCTAAATCTATTTCATGGGAGGAGAATAGAATGGTTTTGTTGGTTTCTTTAACCAATTTTTGAAGCAATTTTAATATATATGCTTTATGATACATATCTAAATGCGTTGTTGGTTCATCCAGAATAATCAAATCTGTATCTTGGGCTAAAGCACGAGCAATCATGACTTTTTGCAACTGCCCATCGCTTAATTCAAAACACTTTTTGTCTTTTAACGTTTCAATATTTGTTTGCTTCAAAGCCCTACTTACAACCTCTAAATCGGTTTCAGATAAATTACCAACCCAATTAGTATAGGGTTGTCTGCCTAATGAAACCAACTCAAAAACGGATAGATTTTTTGATGCTATTTTTTCTGTTAAAACCAAACTCATGGTTTTTGCCAAGTCTATTTGTGTAAACGTATCTAGATTCTGTTTATTCAGAAAAACAGATCCAGATAATTTATTTTGAACGTTGGTAAGTGTGCGTAAAAATGTGGATTTTCCAATACCATTTGCGCCAACCAAACCTATTAACTGTCCTCTTTGAAGTGCCATATTAATATTGGATGCGACAATAGTTTCTACCTTTTTAGAAGCATAACCAATGGTGAGGTTTTCTGTTTTAAGAATGATATGTTGTTGCTTATTATTCAATTTACTTTAGTATATTTTTTAATCTTTCTTAAAATAACATTTTACGTTTTCTTACCAATAACCAGATTACAACAGGAGCGCCAATTAATGACGTAATAGCGTTTATTGGTAAAAAATAATCGCTGGTTGGTAATTGTGCAATACTATCGCAAATAAGCATAATAATCGCGCCAAATAAAAACACGGCAGGTAATAATACTTTATGGTTAGAGGTTGTGAAAACTTGACGTGTTATATGCGGAATAGCCAAACCAATAAAAGCAATAGGTCCTGCAAAAGCAGTTATAGTTCCAGCTAACAAACTGGTAGCTAAAATTATAATTAGCCTAGTTTGTTTGATGTTTAAGCCTAGACTTTTCGCATAATTTTCGCCTAATAAAAGTGAATTTAATCCTTTTATAGAAAATAGGGTTAAAAGCATTCCGAGACTGTAAACTATAAAGAAAATACCGAGTTCCTGCCAAGATAAATTACCCAAACTTCCAAATCCCCAGAAAATATATTGTTGCAATTGCTCTGCGCTGCTAAAATAGGATAGGACGCTTACTACAGCTGCTGTAATACTGCCAAACATAAGACCAATAATAAGAATAGCCATAGTATCTCTTACTTTAGAAGAAACAATTAAAACGGCAGATAGTACTAAAAAACTCCCTAGACTTGCTGC
>DIAL01000069.1:31160-34852 GCA_002414705.1 Flavobacteriaceae bacterium UBA5079 | reverse complement strand
GCTATAATAATACTCCATTTAGAAACAAAAAAAGTGGCATAAGTACCACCAAAAATACCTGCTCCTAAAATAATAAGTGCAACTCCTAAACTAGCTCCAGAGCTAATTCCTAAAACAAATGGTCCTGCAAGCGGGTTTCTAAATAAGGTTTGCATGAGTAAACCAGAAATACCTAACCCAGATCCGACTAAAATAGCCGTAAATGCTTTTGGTAAACGGTAGTCCTTTATAATATAGGACCAAGATTCGTGATTCAAAGTCCCAATAAAACTTTCAAAAATAGCTGAAAGGGGAATAGATACCGAGCCCAAACTAATATTTGCAAAAAAGCAAATTATCAGAATAATTACAAGCGTAATGAAAGCAAAAGTATAATTCGTATTCATAAAGGGTTAAAACCTATTCGTGCAAATATCGGTTTATTCTAAACGTTTAAAAAATTGCAATTCATAATTTTCAAGTAATTCAGGATGTGCAATTTTAACCAGATCTTTTAACACCAAATCGGGTCTTGCAGTTCCTAATTCATAATATGTTACACCACCTGTTTCTCCAGCTGTATTTACAAACGAGTAAATTTGCTTGTTCTTAAAAGGGTCAAATTCTGTATAGTGTTTGTTTGCTTTTTCTAGAGCTTCCAATGAGTTGTAATAGGATGGACTTATCCAAATATCTGCATCTTTGGCCTTATCAAAAACTACTTCAAAATTTAAAGCTAAACTTCCTTTACTCTCGGCATTTTCCCATAAATAATTAACGTTGGCATCTTTTAAAAGTTGCGCTTCAGGACTTGTTCCACTTGGTAAATACCAAATATCTTTATACATGGCTCCACTTAAAACACGTGGTTTATTTATTGTGTTTTGTGCTAGTTTTTTTGCGTCTAAATAATTGGTTTCAATCGTTTTAAATATGGTTTCAGCTTGTTCGTTTTTATTATAAAGTGCACCAAAAAATTTAATCCATTCGGCTTTTGCTAAAGGTGATGTTTCTACCCAATCACCATTGTAAATAACAGGAATACCTGATTTTTTAATTGTTTCAAAGCTTTTATTATTACCATCAATTCCAAAGCCAATCACCACATTTGGATATAATTCTAATAATACTTCGGTATTTAAACCTTCATTTTTTCCTAATTCTCTTACAGCTCCCGACTTGATTCGTTTTCGCGTTTTTTCGGAAGAAATATAATCAGTTCCAGGAAAACCAATCAGCGTGTTTTCAACTTCTAATAGTTCTAAAGCTGGAATGTGTGTTGTAGATGTTACCACCATTTTTTTAATTGGAATAGTAATGATGCCATCAAAATCTAATGTATTAAAAGTGTTTTTAGCAGCTTGTTCTTTAGTAAGTAAAAGGTAGCGATAGTTTGTGTCGGAATTTGGCCAAGGATTGCTAATGTTTAAAACAGAATGATTCTCGAAACTGTTAATACTAAAACCCGTGGCATAATCAATTTGCACAGCGGTTTTACTGGTATTGGAAACAGGGATTTCTTGTTTTGGCTTGTTCTGGCAATTCCAAAAAAACAAGTTCAATAATAATGTTGTAAAAACGACTCTTCTATGTAACATTTGTAACCTTTAGACTGTTATAAATCACGTAAATTTATTGAAAATATTTTATTATGCGTGATGGTTCAAATGTAACATTATATATAGTAGCTGGAGTTATAATCTTCCATTTTTTGGCAGGATTTATTTATCTAATTTATAAAATGAATAAGAAAAAATAGGCTTCATGGTGCTTATCTAAAAAGAATAATTACTTTTGCCATGAATTTGGTTTGATGGTAAATTAGCGTGTTTTTTGTTAATATTTTTTATAAAAAACGCTCACGATTACATCAATTAAAAGGGAATCTGGTTTAAATCCAGAACTGTTCCCGCAACTGTAAGCTATAAAGCTTCATGTTATACTTCAAGTCACTGTTCAAAATTGAATGGGAAGACCAACATGAAGACGCAAGTCAGGAGACCTGCCAATTTCATAACCTAAAAACGAAGAGCTTTCGGGTAAAAGGCTCCATGGATATGAAACGGCTTATAATTAGTACACTTTTAGTAAGTATTCCCTTTTTTGCATGGTCTCAAAGTGCTTTAGACTCGTTGCAGCAATTGGATGTGGTGGTTTTAAAAACCGATATGGGTTTAAATCGCTTTTCTAACACCCAAAAGACAGAACAACTTTCTGATACCATTTTATTACGAAGTGCGGCATCTTTAACGGATGTATTAAACTACAATTCCACTATATATTTTAAGGAAAATGGTTTGGGTATGGTGTCTTCGGCTTCATTTAGAGGTACAACGGCTCAACAAACGGCTGTTGTTTGGAATGGAATAAATATCAATTCACAATTTAATGGTCAAACAGACTTCAATACCATTAACGTTAGAAATTTTAATACTGTTACCATAAGAAGTGGAGGTGGCAGTGTTTTGTATGGAAGTGGTGCCATTGGAGGCAGTATTCACCTTAATAATACGTTGAAATTCAATCTAGGTTTTAACAGTAATTTGTTTTTGCGTTATGGAAGTTTTAATACTTGGGATGGCAGCCTTAAATCGGGTTTTTCGAATAAAAAATTCGCCATTAATTTTGAAGTCAGCCGAACCAATTCTGATAACGATTTTCAGTTTGTAGATTCTGATAAAAAAAACCTTAACGGTCAGTATTACAATCAGAGTTTTTCAGCGAATGTGGCATACAAGTTCAATGCGAAAAACACGCTTAAATTTTATAGTTATCTCTATGATGGCGAAAGGCATTTTGCGTTATTAAAACAAAATGAAAAACCGACTAAATATCAAGATTTCAATACCCGAAATTTAATGGAGTGGGTTGGTTTATATAGCCAATTTACATCGCGATTAAAAGTAGCTTATATAACGGAAAATTATAATTATTTTGAGAATATAGAAAGCTCATTTGCCACCGGAGCTGAAGCGAAAACTTTTATAGTCAAGCATGATTTGGCGTTTAAAGTGTCTAAAAACATACTACTTAATTCTGTTATTGATATTACCCAAACTGAAGCTGAAGGTTTATCAATAGAAACCGCAACTAGAACCATTACATCTTTCAATTTATTATTAAAACATAACATTACATCGCGTTTATTGTACGAAGTGTCTTTTAGAAAAGAACTAACTGATAATTATAAAACGCCTTTTCTGTTTAATGCGGGTATTAATTATAAACCGTTTCACTCTTATACTTTAACCTTAAATGGCTCGCGAAATTTCAGAATGCCAACCTTTAACGATTTGTATTGGGAAGGTAGCGGGAATGAATATTTAAAGCCCGAAGATTCCTACCAAATAGAAATGGGACATGCGTTTCAACATAAAGGTGTCTCATTATCTGCAACCGGTTTTTATAATGATATTAATGATATGATTCGTTGGATTCCAGCAGGCTCCAACTGGAATCCAATAAATACCGACCACGTTAAAACCTATGGTTTGGAAGCAGAATTAGAAATTAAACAGGATTTTCAGAATCATCAATTCACATTGGGAGGAAATTATGGCTATACCGTTTCAGAAAACCAAGAAACTAAAAAACAGCTTATTTATGTGCCAAAACACAAAGCTACAGGTTGGTTTAATTATGAATTTAAACATGTGTCTGCCTTTTATCAACTACTCTACGTTGGAGAGGTTTTTATACTGTCTGATAACAAT
>DIAL01000069.1:24948-31094 GCA_002414705.1 Flavobacteriaceae bacterium UBA5079 | reverse complement strand
ATACTGTCTGATAACAATCCAAAATACACAATAGATGCTTACACGGTTTCCAATATTGGAGCTGAATATGCTTTAGGAGCAAACAATCAATATGCTTTAGGGTTTCAAATTAAGAACCTATTCAACGATAATTATCAGAGCGTAGCAAACCGCTTCATGCCTGGCATTAACTATAACTTTTATTTTAATCTCAATTTTTAGAAACTATGAAATTCTCAATTAAATTTTTCGTCATTTGTCTCCTCTATGCAGTTGCATTGACATCTTGTAATAATGATGATGATTTTGCTAATATTCCAATTTCTTTGGGTGAATATGATAATGGTATTTTAGTCAGTGCGGAAGGTGGTTCAATTTCGGGATCAGTTTCTTTTATTTCTAGCGATTTTTTAAGAACGGAAAATACTGTTTTTAGTAATACCAACGCAGAGGAACTTGGTACGTTTGTACAATCTGTCGGTTTTGAAGGTGATAAAGCCTATATAGTTGTTCAAAACAATAACATTCATGTGGTAAATCGCTATACGTTTTTAAAAGAAGCAACCATAACAACAGATTTAAGTTTGCCACGTTATATGGCGTTTGCAAATGGAAAAGGATATGTAACCAATTGGGGAGATGGGTTTGACGCGAATGATGATTTTCTGGCTATAGTAAATCTAGAAACTAATAGAGTAGAATCCACCATTTCTATGGCGGAAGGACCAGAGCAAATGGTCGTGTATGCCAATAAATTATATATTTCTCATAAAGGTGGTTATGGGTCAAACAATATAATTTCGGTATTGGATTTAGCAACAAATACTATTATAAAAACCATTGCTGTTAATGATGTTCCAGACGACATGTTTATTAACAGTGCACGCGATTTAATTGTACTTTCTGAAGGGAATTTAGCTTGGACAGGAAATGAGTCAACAGCTGCTATTGCAACAATAGATTTGGATACAGACTCTGTAATACAGAATTTAGATTTTGCAGATGGTTTACATCCAGAGAAAATGGCCTACAGTAATGGAATTATTTATTACCATTTAGATAATGATATTTATATGCTTTCAGATTCAACTACAACATTACCTTCAATACCTATTATTAATTTAGGGACTATTACCACGTATGGAATGACAGTTAAAGCAGATAAGTTATACGTAACAGATGCAAAGGATTACAGTTCTTTGAGCGATTTATTGGTGTACGATTTAAATACAAATACCAAAATTTATACGTTTGAAGTTGGTTTAATTGCCTCTGGAATTTATTTTAATTAAGTATGGGGTACCTTTAAAAAGTAAACGGGTTAATTATCTCAAAAAGCCAGATTTTCTAAAGTTAGAAAATCTGGCTTTTTGCTTTTTATAAAATGTTAAAGGAATGAATATAGTTGATAGTTGTGAGTATTAATTTTAAATTCTTAAATAATTATGTCTTTTTATGAAAAAAACATAATTATTTAAGAATTATGCTATGCATGCATAAAAAAATAACATCGTTTTAACGAATATTTTTTACGCTTCATCGATAACAATCTTAAGCCTTTGGTTCAAAGTTACTAATTGTAATATATTGAAAACAATTAATTAATTTAATCCAATTTATAAATGAAAAAAAATTTACTATTGACTATGTTTGCTTTGTGCTTCATAACTTTTGGTTTTTCCCAAACTGATTGTGGAACTGCATTAGCATTAACACCTGGAACACCGCAAGCAGGTGTAACTGCAGCTGGAGGAAGTTTTCCAGATGGTAATGGCGCACCAACCAATCCTTGTAGTTCCAATTATAACGATAATGAGTATTGGTTTCAGTATACAGCCGTTGAAACTGGTGAAACTTTAGATCTTACCATTACTGATCTGGCCGTTACATATTATGGCTTATTTATTCTAGACAATTGCCCAGGGTCAACTCCAACATGTGTTGCTTCTGATACGAATGGCAGTTCTACTGCAAACCTTACGGTATCATCACCAGCTCTAACGGCTGGAACAACCTATTATATTGTATTGACCGAATGGGCTGAAAGCTCAACGGCCTTTACATTGAACAGTGTTTTAAATGCAGCTCCAACCTGTACAACAGCAGTTGTTGATAGCGCAACAGTTGTTGATGATTGTGGCGCATCACAATTTTCTGTTGATGTGGTCGTTTCTGATGCTGGAGATGGTTCCGTTATAACAGATGGTTTAGGAGGTTCTTTTCCTATTATAGCTGGAACAGTAAGTGCTGGTCCTTACACCATTGGCGATGTCATTACGTTAACCGTTGAACATTCAGATAGTGACTGTGATTTTGAACTTGGTGATTTTGAATCAGAATGTACGCTTCCAGGTGAAATATGTGAAAATTCAATTATTATTGGAGCATTACCTTACACTACAACAGATAATACGTCTAATTATGGCGACGATTATGGTAGTGCAGATGAGCCTTGTTCTACTTCTGGTTATCTTACAGGTGATGATGTTGTTTATAGTTTTACTCCAGTAACAGACATGTCAGTAAATATGACAACGTCTGGGACAGGTTCATGGACTGGTTTATTTATATACGAACAATGTCCTTTTGTAACTTGTGTGGATTCTGATACGCAAAGTAGTGGAAATCCAAGTATACCCGAAGTTAGTCTGGTAGGTGGAACAACTTACTATATTGTAATATCTACCTATCCATCACCGCAAAGTACAGCATATACGTTAGATATAACAGAAAACACTTGTACGGCTGCATCTGCAACTTTTACTGTAATTAGTGATTGCGTTGTAAGTGGTGGTTTTCTAGTTGAAGTAGATGTAACAGATTTAGGGACAGCAACAGCCTTAACAATTTCAGACGATCAAGCAAACCCTTCTCAACCTTTAACGGCTATTGGAACGTTAACATTTGGACCTTATGTAAATGGAACGGATGTTGTAATTACTATTAATGATGATAATGATGATGATAGTTGTACGGTAACAAGCTCGGCAATTACTCAAGCAGCCTGCCCTCCAGCAAATGATGATTGTACTAATGCCATTGGACTGACAGTAAATACTGATTTTGATTGTGGTACGGTAACCTCTGGGACAGTTTTAGGAGCTACAGATTCAGCTGTTTCTGGATCAACTTGTTTCGGTTCAGATGATGACGATGTGTGGTATAGTTTTGTTGCATCAGCAACTTCACATAGAGTATCTTTAACTAATATATCAGGAAGCGTATCAGACATGTACCATGTAACTTATGCAGCTGCTCCAGGATGCGGCTCTTTAGGTGCAGCAATTCAATGTAGTGATGGAGATACTAGTAATCCAATGGGACTAACTATAGGGGAAACATATTATGTTCAAGTTTATACGTATACTTCAACACCAGGTCAAGATACGACTTTTGATATATGTATAGGAACACCACCTCCACCTCCAGTTAATGTGGATTGCGCGAATGCCACACCAATAGCTTGTGGAGAAACAATTAATGCGACTTCTGTTGGTTCAACAGGTAATCAAGAAGGAAGTGGTTGTTCTATTGGTAATAATGGTATTTGGTTTACATTTACTGGAACAGGTGCTGATATAACTTTAGCATCTACTGCAAGTTTTGATCATGAAGTAGCCTTATCTAGTGGCTCTTGTGGAGCTTTAGTAAATATAAATTGTGATGATCAATCGAGTGGAGCAGAATCACATACGTTTACTTCTGTTTTAAATGAAACCTATTATGTATATATTGCTCATTATTCATCAGGAAATACATCTACTGGAACTATAAGTCTTACATTAACTTGTGCAGTTGTCCCAACTTGTACTCCAGCGGATGCAACAGCAACAGTTGTTGAAGATTGTGTAGCAGAAACCTATGTGGTTAATGTGGATGTGACAACAGTTGGTAATGCAACAGAAATTTCTGATGGAATAGCAACTTATCCTATTTCAGGTACAGGAATTATTGCTGTTGGACCTTATGCAACAGGAACACCAGTAACTTTAAATATCGTTCATGATGACGCTGATTGCGATTTCACTTTAGGAACTTATAATTTTGTATGCCCTCCAGCAAATGATGATATTATGAATCCTGTAAAGTTAGAAGTAGGAAGTGCTGTTTGTGAAGACCCAGTTATTGGAACTAACGTTGGAGCTACAGATTCTGTTGAAGCTGGCGCATCTTGTGGAACACCTGAAGGTGATGTATGGTTTCAAATTGAAATTCCTAACACCGGAGAAATTACTGTAGAAACAAGTTCTTCTGGTGGTATTGCAGATACTGTAATGGCTATTTACTCTGGTATGCCAGGAAGTTTAGTTGAAGTTGATTGTGATGATGATGATGGTGCTGGTTCTTTTTCAAGTATTGCATTAACTGGTCAAACTCCAGGTGATATATACTATGTAAGAGTTTGGGAATATCAAAATAATGCTTTTGGTACGTTTAGTATCTGTGCATGGTCTCCTACTACGTTAAGTGTGGATACCAATGTTATTGAAGGATTCTCTTACTATCCAAACCCTGTTAATAATGTGTTGAATGTTAAAGCACAAACGAATATTAGCAATGTGGCTGTTTACAACATGTTAGGTCAAGAAGTACTGCGTACGGCTCCTAACACGGTTGCGAGTGAGGTGGATATGTCTAACTTACAAACAGGTGCTTACTTTGTTAAAGTAACTATTGGTAATGCTACCAAAACAATTCGTGTTATTAAAAACTAATAAACGAAGTAGTTATTAAACTATATAGAAAAACCCAGACGAAAGTCTGGGTTTTTTGTTTTATATATTTTAAGGATATTAAAGTGTTTAGAATGGAATATTTAATTTTCTAACAACTAACAACTAACAACTAACAACTAACAACTAACAACTAACAACTAACAACTAACAACTAACAACTAACAACTAACAACTAACAACTAACGACTAACAACTAACATGGCAACTTCAGTTCGGGTGTTCGGTTAAGCGTAAAACGCAGGTATCAAGGACTCTTATAAATTCAGAAATCTAATCAACATACATACCAATAGAAAACGGCTCAAAATCAGATTTATCACCAATTAAATCCAATGGCTCAATTCGTGGTAAGTACAAGCGGCTATCATCTAAAATAAGTTGTAAGGCGGTTGCTAATAATGGTTCTGTTTCTGTACCTAGTGTTCCCATATTACTGTAGTTTTCAGATTGTGGAATATCTGGAAATAAACCTTGACTGTAATCTGTATTTCCAACAGCATTTAAGGATTTTAAAACCAAGGGTTGCATGGCATATAAATGCGCCGGATTTGCATTAACTCTTCTAAAATCTGGAGCATCATACAAGGTAATAGAGGCTTGAAATTTACCAGCCGTTTCAGTTCCAATATGAACAACATCTATATAAGGATCTAAACTGTTTATAACTAATTCGCTAGCAGAAGCAGATCGTTTTGTAGTTAAAACATACACTTTATTCAGGTTTAAAATGTTCAAAGGCGCTCCAGCATCATTATTTGTAAAGTAATTTGTGGTTTGCTCTACTGATAATTGCGATTGTATGTCAGTATTCCATTCTTCAGTACTAAAAATATTGCCGGTCTGTCCAGCTATCATGCTAGACAATAAAATAGCCGTATTAACAGAACCTCCAGAATTATAGCGTAAATCCAATACTAAATTCTGAATATTATTCGCTTGAAATTCACCAAAAACAGCATTTAATTGCGAATCGAAATCTCTGGTAAATCCATTATACATTAAATATCCGACGTTCTCACCTGCAACTTCAAAGATATTAGTTTTAAAAATAGGGTTTTCTGTAATAGCAGATTTTGATAATGTTATGCTTTGTCCATTTGGAGTAATAACATCATCATTTGTTTCAGGTGTTCCATTATCATCATAATCAGCCAAATTAATGGAATAGATTGTATTTTGTAATAAACTACTAAAATTGCTTGTATTTAAGGGTGTTCCATCAACTGCATAAAAAATAGTACCTCTAGAAACACCTTGATTACTAGCGCTAGAATTAGGTAGCACATAACCAACATAACCAAAAACACTATTAGAGCTATTTGGATAGCGCAACAAGCCAAAATCCATACCGTTGTTAAGCGTAGTACCATTTAACTGTTGTTCTAGCTGAATGTAATTGGAGGTTATCCAACTAAACCTATCAACTGTTTG
>DIAL01000069.1:21307-24854 GCA_002414705.1 Flavobacteriaceae bacterium UBA5079 | reverse complement strand
AACTAAACCTATCAACTGTTTGTGGTTGGTAACGTAAGTATTCAAACAAGGCTTCTGGAGAAGCAAAACTATTTAGAAAAGCGTTGTAAGTGTCAGTATCAAATCGGTTGTTTGCTAAATCTGGCACATTTTCTTTGTAGAGATAATACGTATTTAAACCTCGCCAAACAAAATCGTTTAAGTCACGCGTGGACGCTGGATTATCATCCATATCTTCAAAACAGCCTGTAAATAGGGTAGAAGCACAAATAATAAGTAAGTAAATAGTTCGGTTTTTCATAGCAGTTGTCAATGTGGTTTTTCTATTTGTCGAAATAAAAGTAGTTACTTTATAACATAATAAAAATTATTTGTAACAAATTAAGTTATCATTCGTCGTAATAGTAAGTAGCCAAAAACTAGCTATTAGATATTAACCACAAACTATGACACAGACAGAATTTTTAAATATTGTCATGCCATTTAAAGATAAAGTGTTTCGTTTAGCCAAACGATTGCTTGTATCTCGTGAGGAAGCTGAAGATGCTACTCAAGAGATTATCTTAAAGTTGTGGAAGAATCAAGAAAAAATAAGCGACTATAAAAATATAGAAGCATTTTCAATGACCATGACCAAGAATTTTTGTTTAGATAAATTAAAATCCAAACAAGCACAGAATTTAAAAATTGTGCATAGCAATTATGAAGATCATAATGTGTCTTTGCAAAAAGAAGTTGAGGTTAATGATAGTTTAGAATGGGTAGGCAGAATCATGGAAGATTTGCCAGAGCAACAAAAAATGGTGGTTCAGTTGCGAGATATTGAGCAGTATGATTATGATGAAATAGCCAAAATGCTTGATATGAATCAGACAGCCGTTCGAGTAGCATTGTCAAGAGCTCGAAAAACAATACGTGAAAAATTAACTAATACACATAATTATGGTATTAAATAACATAGAAAAATTACTTGAAAAGTACGAAAATGCTGAAACCACGCTTCATGAAGAAGCTCAATTGAAGGCGTATTTTACGCAAGAAAGTGTGGCACCACATTTAGAGATGTATAAACCCATGTTTGCATACTTTTCTGCTAATGAAACCGACGTGTCAACGAAAGAAATACCTTTAAAGTCAAAAACAGTTTTTAATTACAAATGGTTGGCAGTTGCAGCCGTAGCGGTAATTTCTGTAAGCTTGTATTTTAGTAATCCATTTCAAACCCAATCTGATTTAGGAACCTATGATGATCCTATGTTAGCGTATAATGAAGTGGTGAAATCGCTCGAAATGATTTCTACTCACATGAATAAAGGTTTTGAAAAAGTGAATTATTTAAATGCCGTTAATGATGGCATGTCTAAAGTTAGTTACTTAAACGAAATGGAGAATTCCACAAATAGAATATTTAAAAACAAACAATAAATACAAATGAAAACATTAAATAATATAAACAACACACTCACTAATCCAGAAAAAACACAAAAATTAAATAAATTAAAAACAAACACCATGAAAAAGTACACCCTTATTTTCGTTTTGGCACTTATAATGATGCCATTAGTTTCTCAAGCACAAGATATTTTTACTAAATACAGTGAAAACTCTGAAGTAACCTATGTGTCTATTAAGCCTAAAATGTTTCAAATGTTAGCTAAAATAGATATTGATACAAACGATCCAGAATCGCAAGAATATATCAATATGGTAAATAGCATTACCAGTTTTAAAGTTATTTCTACAGGAGATAAAGCCATTTCTGCTGATGTTGCTAAATGGGTAAAATCTAGAAAAAATTCTCTTGAAGAATTAATGGTTGTAAAAGATGATGGCGTGAATATGACTTTTTATGTAAAGGAAGGTCGCGATTCTGACCATGTTAGTGAATTCCTGATGTTTGTAGACGGTATAGGAGCCGTTACAAAAGATATGGATATTAATATGAATGGAAAAAAACGTGAATTTGAAACTGTAGTTGTGTCTTTAACTGGCGATATTAATTTAAATCAAATTTCAAAACTGACCCAGAAAATGAATATTCAAGGCGGTGAACATTTAGAAAAGAAAGGTAGAAAATAATTAAATTATCATGAAAATAGCAATCAAATACACCTTATTCAGCTTGTTAGTGGCTATGTCACTAATAAGCTGTAATACAGGCGAATCTTTACAAACCTATTTTGTAGATAATCAAGAAGCAGCAGATTTTGTTTCAGCCGATATTCCTACGTCAATTGTAAAGTTGGATGAATCGACTTTAACAGAAGAACAAAAAGAAGCCTACAAGTCTGTACAACGCTTAAACTTTTTAGGTTACAAAACAAGTGAAACCAATATGGTAACCTATAATGCTGAATTAGCAAAAGTTAAAGCCATATTGAATGACGAAAAATATACCGAACTCATGGAGTTTAGAGATAGTGGAATGACATTTGTTGTTAAATATCTTGGTGACGATGACAGTGCTGAAGAGGTTATTGTTTTTGGAAGTTCTAAAGAAATGGGCTTCGGAATTGTTAGAATTTTAGGAAATAATATGCGTCCTGAACAAATGGCAACACTTGCTAATGCTGTTCAAAGTGCTGATTTTGATGAATCTCAACTGGAAGGAATAACGAATTTCTTTAAATAAAGAGACGTGTATAATAAAAACAAAAGGCGACCATTATCTGGTCTCCTTTTGTTTTTAGGAAGGATTTTTATCTTTCTTTTTATGATTTGTTGTTAACGTAATAAAAATATTTACTAAAACCAGAAAAAACAAAACGAACAAAACACCTGAAATGGCGTAGTTTTCAAGCAAGTTAAAAGTACCAGCTACAGAAAAACCAACACCAACTATACTACAAAGTATTAAAGATTGTTTATCTGTTAGCATTTTAAATTCCTGTATAATTACTAGGTGTTATTGCTTTAAGTTCATTTTTAATTTCATTTGAAACCTCTAGAGTATCAATGAAGTTTGAAATGGATAACTGGTTTATTTTTTCATTGGTACGTGTTAAGCCTTTTAAAGCCTCGTATGGATTTGGATAGCCTTCACGACGCAAAATAGTTTGAATAGCTTCAGCTACAACAGCCCAATTGTTTTCTAAATCTTCAGCAAACTTGCTTTCATTTAAAAGCAATTTATTTAATCCTTTTAAAATAGATTTAAAACCAATAATAGTATGTCCAAAAGGAACTCCAACGTTTCGTAAAACGGTACTATCGGTTAAATCGCGTTGTAATCTGGATATTGGTAGTTTAGCTGATAAATGCTCGAAAATAGCATTGGCTAGTCCTAAATTACCTTCACTATTTTCAAAATCTATCGGATTTACTTTATGTGGCATGGCAGAACTTCCAACTTCTCCAGCTTTAATGCGTTGTTTGAAATAATCCATGGATACATAGGTCCAGATATCACGGTCTAAATCTATTAAAATAGTATTAATACGCTTTAAAGTATCAAATAAAGCCGCCATGTGATCGTAATGTTCAATTTGTGTTGTTGGAAACGAGTGGTGTAATCCTAATTTTTCTTGAACAAATTTTCCTCCAAATGCTTTCCAGTCAATTTGCGGAT